>JANYGM010000472.1 GCA_025362415.1 bacterium | reverse complement strand
TACTTGCATCTTTAAACTCATTGGCTATTTTCTGTATTTGGTCGTCTGCTTTGAGTGCTTTAGCTATTTTTGTAGGCATTGTTTCTAGTTCCGCCAAAAGTTCGTGAAATTTTGTTTCATTTAAAGTGCCTTTTGCACGTCCTACCACCATTGCAATCATAGCCAAAACAGTCACTTGTGCCGTAAATGCCTTTGTACTTGCTACACCTATTTCTGGTCCTGCGTGCAGATATGCCCCTGCGTGTGTAGCACGTGCAATAGATGAGCCTACGACATTACAAACCCCAAAAATAGTTGCTCCTTTTGATTTTGCAAGTTCTATGGCGGCAAGTGTATCAGCCGTTTCTCCTGACTGTGAAATAGCAATAAGTACATCTCCTTCACGTATGATAGGATTTCTGTAACGAAATTCTGATGCATATTCTACCTCAACGGGGATTCTTGTAAATTCTTCAAAAATATATTCTGCCACAAGTCCAGCGTGCCAAGAAGTACCACAAGCCACAATAATAATGCGTTGTGCATTGATAAGCTGATTTTTGTACTCAATAAGTCCACCCATTACTAAATTACTCATATCTGCATTGACACGCCCACGCATCACGTCACGAATAGAAGTTGGTTGCTCAAAAATTTCTTTAAGCATAAAATGGGGATAACCACCTTTTTCTATTTGTTCAAGTTCCAAATCTAGCGTTTCAATGTAAGGTGTAGTTTCGTTGTTGTCAATAGTTTTTATAGAAAGTGTATTATCTTTGATAAGTGCAATTTCATAATCATTCATATAAACAACTTCATTGGTGAACTCAATAATAGGCGAGGCATCAGATGCTAAAAAAAATTCTTTGTTATCTTTCCCTACACCAATCACCAAAGGGCTACCTTTTCTTGCTGCAATTAGTTGAGTATCACTATCTTTGGAGATAACAACAATGGCATAAGCACCCACTATTTTGGTAAGCGCAAGGCGTACTGCTTCTTCCAAAGAACAATTTTCCTTTTCCTTAATATCTTCAATAAAATGTATAAACACTTCTGAATCTGTGTCAGAATCAAAAATATGCCCTTTATTGATTAAATCTTGTTTGAGAGATGCATAATTTTCTATGATGCCATTATGAATAATAGCCATATTTTTGTTGGCAGAATAGTGAGGGTGTGCATTAGCATCATTTGGCTCACCGTGAGTAGCCCAACGAGTATGCCCAATCCCAATAGTGCTAGTAAGATTTTCATCTTTGATAAGTTTTTCTAGTTCTGCAACTTTCCCTTTTTTCTTATAAACATTGAGTTTTCCGTTAAGCAAGGCAATGCCTGCGCTATCATAACCTCTATATTCTAGTCTTTTCAGACCACTAATAATGATTGGAGCAGCTTGACGGTAGCCCACGTATGCAACAATACCACACATATTTTTATTTATTTTTATTTATTTTTATTTTTCAAAGATGAATAATAGTGAGTAGTGGGATAGTAAAATAGTGAGTAGTGGGATAGTGAGTAGTGAAATACATTGTGCTTTGTATTTCACTACTCACTATTTTACTACACACTATTTCACTACGCACTATTTTACTACTCACTATTTCACTACTCACTATTTCACTATTATTTATTTATTTTTTGTATAAAAAACTCTCAATTTGAGGCTTTTTGTTGGTGCTTTTGCACCACGAAGTATCAAGCGGTCTAAATTTACAGGAGATGATGTAGTAGCCGTTTGCAACGGAGAACTTGCTTGTGTTACCCCTAAAAGTAAACCATTATTTACTTTCTTGGCACTTGCTGTATATTTAGGATTAAGTTGATTGAGCATATATTGGAAATAGGTGGTCATATTCCCAGAATAATAGCCGCCTACACTCAAAAATCCCAAAGTTAGAGGTCTTGATAATGCATACGGATTTTCTCCTTCTCCTTGTACTGTTCTTATGATATAATCAGTAAAAACAAAAGTATTGAAAGTTTGATTTAATGTGAATTTTGAGCGGTTGCCGTTAGCATCTAACTCTACAAGTTCCAAAGCACTTGGTAAAACCATTTTTTCATCATAGCTATTTTCAGCAGGGAAAACTACCATATCAACCCTATTAACAGAAATCTCTCCTTTCTCCTTCCAATACTTTAAGTTTGGGAAAGTAAGTTTTGTATAATATCCCAACCCTGTTTGTGCAACACAAAGATTATCTGGCGCAATAGGTGCAATAGTACTATTTCCTGTTGTTGGAAGTGTACTAAACGGCGTTCCTGTTCTATCCACAGTTATTTTGTTGTAACGCACAGAAGGCGCACGTGCATTATACACAGAAAGCAAATCAGGTTGTTTTACAGTAATGATATAAGAATAAAAAATATCTGTTTTACCTTTTACTGGATATCTAAGTTCTATAAATCCTAATTTAGATACACCTTGCGTACTTCCTACAGTTGCTTCAAAATCTAGTATTGCTTTTGAACCTGCATCAGGAACAAGTACAATCCCTTTTAGATAAGTTTCTAACAACTCTTGTGTAAGAATATCATCAGGCATATTTTTGAGTAAGTTGATTAGTCCATCTCTAAAATTATCTGCTAATGGTATTCTTAGGCGTTTGCTAGGCAAATCCGTAGCAATATCAAACTCGTGACCAGTAGTGGTTTTGTCTATTGATATTGGGTTGTAGTCGTCAAAATTGTCTGTTGGTAAGCCACTTTTATTATTATAGATTTTTGCTTTATCTAAACTATTTTTTAGTGTATGTATACCAAATTTCTGCTTTCCAGTACCTTCTCCATAAAATTTGCTATACGTAAGCACAAAACTTGCCTCTAATTTACTCAAATCAACATTAGGGTTTTTGAGTGGGTCTAGCGTATCCTTAATAGGTTTGAAACGCTCTGAAGAAATAGCTTGAAAAGTAAAAACAGAGCTAGCAGTCATCACACCCAGTTGTGGGTCATTGAGTTTTCCTACAAGCAAAGACGTAGAGTTGGTAGTATTAACACTATCAATAAAGACAGTAGAAGTTTCTACTGCCATTGTATCTGTAAAAAACACTTCTACATTCGCCTGATTGGGTAGAGAAAGCCCCAATTCTTTGGTTTTATCTTGACAAGAAAAAAAGCCAAAGAACAAGGTGATTAAGATGAAAAACGAAAGTTTATTAGTCAATTTAATATTAAAGTTATTAGTCAACAAGTTCATTGTAAAGATTATAATATGATTCAGAAATAGCAGCGTCCATACCTAGCAAATCCGTCATTCTGTCGGATTCTGCGCCACTAAACAAAGCCTGAATAGTGTCGTGGTACTCTTCGTCTCCTTTGATAACAGCATCAGCATATTGTATGCCAATCTTTACCAAACTCTGAAAATTAGGGGTTTTTAAATGGTCAAGCATGTGGTCTTCAATGTCAATCATCTTGACCTTGCTAATCAAATCATTACCAAAAGTGTGGGAATAAAACGTGTTATAGACACTAAAAACGCATTTTGTTTTAGCAAAAGTAGGGTCTTTTTTGTAGGTTGTTTTGAGATACATTGGTATCAGGGCAGTCATCCAGTCGTTGCAGTGAATAATATCTGGTGCCCAACCTAGTTTTTTGATGGTTTCTAATGCGCCTTTGCAGAAAAATATGGCTCTTTCGTCATTATCTGCATAAAAGTTATTGTCGCAATCAACAAAAACAGATTTTCTCTGAAAATAATCTTCATTATCAATGAAATACACCTGAAGTTTTGCGTTAGGAATAGAAGCAACCTTAATGACAAGTGGTTTTTCTTCATCTCCAATAGAAATATTGATACCAGAAAGGCGCACAACTTCGTGCAAACGGTTTTTTCTTTCGTTGATAGTACCAAAACGAGGAACTAAAATCCTTATTTCCATACCTCGCTCTTGCATTGCCTGTGGAAGATGGCGCACAAAGTCGGCTACTTTGCTTGTTTGAAGGAAAGGGTTAATTTCACTTGCAACATAGAGAATACGTAATTTGGACATAAAAGCCTAAAAAGTTAAAGTTTGATAAGACCATAATAATAGCACGCAAAAATACGAAAAAAAAATGGATTTTCAATATATTTCTTGCAAAATATCTACTTTTATTGTGCTAATTTTATTTTTTTCTTACAATCATAATGCCATCACGCAAAGGCAAAAGCATATTTTCTACACGCTCATCATTTTGAATTTTTTGGTTGAAATCCATTACTTGTTTGGTGTCTTTATCAGTTTTTGGGAGATTTTGGGCTACTTTTCCGCTCCAAAGTACATTATCAATCAAAATAAAGCCATTTTTGCGTACTTTGTGAAGTACCAAATCAAAATAAGTAGCATTATTTACTTTATCTGCATCAATAAAAACTAAATCAAAAGTTTGGGTAAGTGTAGGTATGATTTGTATAGCATTTCCTATTTTATAGGTTATTTTGTGTTTAAAAGCAGATTTTTCAAAAAAACTCCTTACAAAATCCTCTAATTCCTCATTGATGTCAATAGTAGTAAGTGTACCGTTTTCAGGCAAACCCTCTGCCAAACACAGCGCAGAATAACCTGTATAAGTGCCTATTTCTAAGATATTTTGCGGTTGTAGTAACTGCACAATCATAGCCAAAAAACGCCCCTGCAAATGTCCAGACAACATTCTGGGCATCAAAATTTTTAGGTGCGTTTGTCTGTCTAGCTCCGCCAAAAGCGCACTTTCAGGCGTGGTATGCGCAAGACAATAATCATTGATATTTTTAGGTAAAAACTCCATTAGGAAAAGATACGAGATAAGAAGTACGAAATATGAATTTAAAACTATGATTGTTAAAAACTATGCTGATATAATGTTTACTCACTTGCGCCTAATTCTCGCAATTTGCCTACTTTTTTGAACACTCTAGCATCTCCCACAACGCCCTCAATGGCATTAAAACCATTTTTATTTTTGATAAGTGTTGCTACCAAATCATTTTTTTTTAGTGATTCATCTGTATTCATCTCTCCATAGCTTTCAAAAAGAAGTTCTGCTTTATCATCTTCAAAAACAGACAATTTAGCATTTATATTCATTCCTGCTTGTTTGGCGACATACTGAAATATGGCTTTTCCATCTGTACTTATGACAATAGTCGTATGAAAAAGCCCTGCATCACCTTGCCCACTATTTACATAACACTCATAATTGCCTGCCCAATCAGCATAATCTTTGGCATTTTGGGCTGTTTCTGAAAGTTCTTCTTTTGGCTCTGATGTTATTTCAGGTGTTTTTTCAACTACTTTTTCAGAGGAGTTTGTTGGCACTTTTTCTGTTTTTTCAGTAGTATCTGTTTTTGCACAACCAAATGATAATGAAACTATTAGCAATAATAAAATTGATTTTTTCATACTGTTTTTGAGTTGTTTGAGTTTTAATACCAATTATAAGATTTTTATTTTTACAATAACTTAATAATCAAAATTTCATATTCGTATTTCGTACCTCTTACTTCGTACTTTTCCTAAACTAGCGCAATTTTCCCAAATTGCCAAGCTTTATTTTGCCCAAAAAGCCTTTCATTTGCAAGTACGGCAAATAAAACGGCTTCTTTTGCATCAGGAGAAACGCCCAAAACTTCAAAATTTTGAACTTTATATTTTGGTAGATTTTCTTTCAATAAATCCATTAAAAACGTATTATGCACCCCACCACCACTCACATATATACTTGTCGTTAGGTTGGATATGTTAGAGGAGTTATTTTCATTTGGTAATTCTTTAATATGTTTGATAATGCTTTGCGCTGTAAAGTGTGTGAGCGTGCAAATTAAGTCTGCTTCTGAGAGTTTTTTAGAAGACGTTTGGATGCCCAAATCTTGTAAAGTATTTTCTACAAAAGTAGCCTTAAAAACTTCTTGCCCAGTTGTTTTAGGCATTTTTTCAGCTAAAAAAGGGTGTTTTAGAAGTTCATTTAGGAGTTTATAATGGCACTTTCCTGTGCGGGCAATGTCGCCATTTTCGTCATAATTTTTATTGAAATAAATTTGCGTAAAAAAGTCAATAAGTGTGTTTCCTGCGCCTATATCACTACAAATAATTTCTTTAAATGTATTATTAGCAGGCAAAAACGTAAAATTTGAAATTCCCCCAATGTTAAGCAAAATTCTATTTTCTTCCTCACTTGAAAACAAAAAATAATCTCCATACAAAGCTAGTGGCGCACCTTCACCACCCAACGCCAAGTGTTTCTGACGAAAGTCGCCAATAGTCAAAATACCTGTTTTGGTAGCAATATGGTCAATATCAGCTATTTGTAGTGTGGCATTAGGCATATTTTGGAGTTTGTGTAGGCGTTTTGGAGCGTGGAAAACGGTTTGTCCGTGACTGGCTATCACATCAATATCTTGTGAATTTATTTGCCATTTTTGGAGGGTTTCAAGCACTATTTCAGCAAAAACTTCACCCAAATAAACATTCAAAATAGTCAATTTTTGTAAATCAACGGATTCTTTTGCAAAAACTTCTTTGATTTTCTCTCTTAATTCCTCAGAAAAGACAACAGTTTCGTGTTTGCGTACTTGCAGACGTGTAGCTTTTCCGCTCCCAGAAACCTCACACAAAGCCATATCTAAGCCATCTAACGAAGTTCCAGACATCAAACCCAAGATAATTCTTTTGTCTTTTTGGAGTAATTTTATGATAGAATTCATTATAATTTTTTGAGATGGTTCAAATACTATAAGTAGGTTTCTGTAATTAGTTTATGTTGTGATTGAATCAAAAGCTACATAATTATTTGATTATAAAAATTTTGTATTCATTCAAAATTCACAATTTAAAATTCACAATTACTTAGCAAAGGTATTTTATTTTTCTGATTTAGGCAATTCTTAGGTATGTTTTTTGCCATTAAAGTTTTCCAAAAGCTACATCAAAAATAAATTCTCAATAAAATTGCTTATATCTCA
Source organism: bacterium (assembly GCA_025362415.1). Classification (GTDB taxonomy): domain Bacteria; phylum Bacteroidota; class Bacteroidia; order Cytophagales; family Thermonemataceae; genus JANYGM01. Next base: position 6,750 of record JANYGM010000472.1, on the reverse strand, counting down.
AAAAAAATGCTCAAATTTGTTGCAATATTGTAATTTAATTATCTAAAACTAAATAATTATCTAAAACTCAACCTAAAATAACCTTTATGAAACAACTCATTTTATTACAAGAAAGCATTTTTCAGAATTCTTTTGTAATTTTGCTTGTCTTTGGCATTGTTGCAGTCTTCATTTTTCTGTACTTTTTCCCTATTGGCTTATGGATTACGGCTGTCTTTTCTGGCGTAAAAGTAAGTTTATTTCGTTTGGTTTTTATGCGTATTAGGCGTGTACCCCCTCAAACCATTGTACTTGCGCTGATTACGGCAAACAAATCAGGCTTAAATCTTACTATTGATGATTTGGAAACCCACTTTTTGGCAGGTGGAAATATCCAATCTGTCATAAAAGCCCTTATTTCGGCTGATAAAGCGGGTATTGCTTTGACTTTCAAACAAGCAACTGCCATTGATTTGGCGGGTAGAGATGTTTTTGAAGGCGTGCAAGTATCTGTAAATCCACGAGTTATCAATACTCCAAATGTTTCTGCGGTAGCTAAAAATGGTATTCAGTTGATTGTGAAAGCACGAGTTACAGTAAAGGCAAATATTGCACAATTAGTGGGTGGTGCAGGTGAAGAAACTATCTTGGCACGTGTTGGAGAGGGTATTGTAACTTCTATTGGGTCTTCTGCCTCACATCAAGAAGTGCTAGAAAATCCTGATAAAATCTCTAAATTAGTGCTTTCTAAGGGACTTGATGCAGGAACAGCATTTGAAATTCTCTCTATTGATATTGCGGATATTGATGTAGGAGAAAATATTGGTGCAAAACTACAAATAGACAAAGCAGCAGCAGATTTGAAAGTCGCAGAAGCTCGTGCAGAAGAGCGTAGAGCTATGGCAGTTGCTTTGGAGCAAGAAATGAAAGCAAAAGCGCAAGAAGCTCGTGCTAAGGTAATTGAGGCAGAAGCAGAAATTCCAAGAGCTATTGCGGAGGCGTTTGCAAAGGGAAATTTAGGTATTATGGATTATTACAAAATGCAAAATATGATGTCTGATACTAAAATGCGTGAGTCTATTGCGCAACCAGACAACAATAAAGCAGAATAAGTTTCAGTTGTGAGTTGTGAGTTGTAAGTTGTGAATTAAATACAGAATTTCGCAATTTACAACTCACAATTTACAACTCACAACTCACAACTCACACCGACTTTATGCCCAAAAATTATACTCATTTTCTTAAGTTTTTATACGTTTTTGGAGATATTATTGCGCTTAATATTGCCTTTACAATAGCTTATTTCCTTAAATATGTTACTTTTACAGGCTTTTTTGATCAAGACCAAATAGTATTACTTTCTTATGTAAATATTGTTTGGATACTTGTCATATTTTTGACAAGAACTTACAAAATACCTCGCATAGACGAGTATAGGGCGACTTTGCCCAATTCTTTGCGTGCTTTAGCTTGGCATTTCGCTGCTGTTACTACTTTTTTGGCACTTACTCGCCTTTACGACTTTTCTAGACTACAACTTATCTCTTTTTACCTAATATTGGTTGTTTTGGTCATTATTTGGAAGTTTGTAGCAGTTTATTTAGCAAAAATATACAGAAAACTAGGATTTCATTACATCAATGTTATCATTATTGGCAATGATAAACCTTCCTACAATTTCTATCAATTTATTAACAAAAATAAGCAAGCAGGCTACCGCTTTATGGGTTTTTTTGCTAATAAATCAGAAAATAATCCACTTGTAAAAGGAAATCTTGCAGAAGTAGAAAGCTATATTTTGAGAAATGATATTGATGAAATTTTTTGTTCTTTGGAATATATTGATAAAAAATACCTGCGCTCACTCACCAAATTTGCAGATACACACCTCAAAAGGATAAAACTTTTACCCAACCTCAAAGATTTTTATCAGGCAAATACTATCTTAGAAAATTATGGCGAAATTCCTGTAATTCTTACACGTGATGAGCCACTCAACGACCAAGTAAATCTTGTCGTAAAACGTGCTTTTGATATTGTTTTTTCTTCTTTGGTAATTTTATTAGTATTTTCGTGGCTTTTCCCGCTTATTGCATTGGCTATAAAACTTACCTCAAAAGGTCCTATATTTTTTAATCAGAAAAGAAACGGTAAAGATAATCACGAGTTTAATTGCCTCAAATTCAGGACAATGCGCTACGAACCTAATGCTGATTTTGTCCAAGCAACACAAAATGACAACCGCATTACGAGTGTGGGTGCATTTTTGCGGAAGACCAGTTTAGATGAATTTCCACAGTTTTTGAATGTTTTTTGGGGAGATATGACTGTGGTAGGTCCTCGTCCTCACCCACTTGCACTTAATGATACATTCAAACACGTTGTAGAAAAATATATGGTACGCCATCTTGTAAAGCCAGGCGTAACGGGTCTTGCACAAGTAAAAGGCTATCGTGGCGAAACCAAAGATGTGCGTTCAATGATAAATAGGGTAAAAATGGACATTTTTTATATAGAAAATTGGAGTTTTTTCCTTGATTTGAAAATTATTCTTTGGACAATTTCTAGCGTGATGAAGGGTGACAAAAATGCTTTTTAGTGTTCTGCATTCATTCATAATTCACAATTAAAAATTCACAATCAAAAGAAAAAGTTGTATATTTGCAGTAGAAATGTGTTAAAAAAAAATCAATGATAATATCCATAATTGCTTGTTTTGTGCTTTCTGCGCTACTTTCTTGGGTCAGTATTCCCTCTATTATTAAAGTTGCAAAAGAAAAACATCTTTACGACGAGCCAGACGACGACAGGAAAACTCACGAGGAGCGTGTGCCTACGCTTGGTGGCATTGCCATTTTTGCAGGTGTAATAATTGTATCTACTTTTTTCTTCAAAAATGATACACAAATCAATTTTGGAGCAATATTCTCTGCTATTCTTATCCTGTTTTTCACAGGAATAAAAGATGATATTATAGCCCTGCCGCCCTACAAAAAGATGCTTGCACAACTGCTAGCAGCAATCATTGTTGTTTTTAATGGAAATGTGCGTCTAACAAGTTTATATGGACTGTTTGGCATAGAAGAAATAAATCCTGTTTTGAGCGTAATAGTGTCTATTTTTACGTTTATTGTCATTATTAACTCTTTTAATTTGATTGATGGCATCAACGGACTTGCAGGCGGTATTGCCGTTATTGTTTGTAGCACCTTTGGGACGTGGTTTTATGCAAATGGATATAGTGATTTGTCCGTTTTGGCGTTTTCTACAGCTGGTGCAAGCGTTGGCTTTTTGTATCATAACTTGCTGAAAGGCAATATTTTTATGGGAGATACAGGTTCTCTGATTATAGGAATGATTACGGCAGTGCTTGCGGTGGCTTTTATCAGTCTTAACCAACACTCACAAGGACTTTTGTCTTCTAGTAAAGCCCCAGTTTTTGCTATTGCGGTGCTTATTGTGCCACTTTTTGATACTTTGCGTGTATTTATTATAAGAATTGCAAACAAAAAATCTCCTTTTAATGGAGATAGAAACCATTTGCATCATTTGCTTGTAGATGCAGGCTATACGCATACAAAAGCATCTTTTTTGCTTTATTTAGGGAATTTATTTTTTATTGGTTTGGCGTTTGCGGTTTGCCAGCTAAATACATTTATTTTTCTTGCTATAATCATTGCGGTTGCGTTGATATTTAATCAAATATTAGTAGTCGTTTTCTTAAAAAAAAAGCTAATTCAGCGTAAAAAAACTACTTCAAATACCTCTAAAATGGCTTTTGAAAGTATGGCGTAAAACACCAGCAACAGCAGGAAAAAAAATCTATAAATTTATTTTTTATAATCAAAAAAATATCTATTTCAATAAAAATATTGGATTTAACTTTGATACCAACATAGTTAATTAGTGAATTAACATAACCATTTCAAATAAATTAAAATATTTTTGGAGAATGAAAATAGTTTGGTTATGTTTGAGATGAGTTGATTTTTTGTAAAGTCTAAAATTTCTTCCTAACAACACAGCGAAAGTGGCATCTTCTATTAAATTTGATGGATTGCAAAGAAAATAAAACATAAGAAATAAATGGATTTATCAAAATACAAACTTAGTTCTGAGCTAAACCTCACAAGATTTGAATTTACAAGTGAAGGAGTGAACGGAAATATAAAAAAATAGTTATATCTGAGTCAGTAGCAACAGAAAGTGGAGAACTTTTTAATTTGTGTTTTGGAGATAAAAACCCACTAACAGGTGAACTAGATGATACCGTTAACAGCAATAATGGTGATAGAAATAAAGTTTTGGCTACTGTCGCACTAACTGCATATTTGTTTACAGACACACATACAAATGCTTGGATACTTATGCAAGGAACTACAAATGCACGTACACGCTTATACCAAATGGCTATAAATACTCATTATGATGAAATAAAAAAAGATTTCAGTATACTTGGGCTACTTGGTGATGATTGGGTTATTTTTGAGAGAAATATAAATTATAATGGATTTTTAATCAACCGAAATAAATAATTATATGAAAACGTTAAAAGAGCAAGCAAAAGAGTTTATGAAAACCCATAAACCAACACTTTTACACCCCAAAGAAATACCTGAAAATGCTTTTATGGCAAAAAAAAGACAACAAGCAAAAGAAATTGTAGGTAGAGTAGGTTTCCCTTCAAAAGAGTTTTTAGAGAAACTAAACCAAAAATAAAAAATCCCTTTGATAATTTGAAAGGGATTTTGCTTTTGCTGGGTGTTTTAGCGCACAAACACCAAATTAACATAACAATTTCAAATAAATTAAAATATTTTGGAGAATAAAAATAATTTGGTTATGTTTGAGGTGAGAGTATGCAGTTCAAAAAACCGCTGTTATTGGTGTCGCTAACACTAAAATCCCCCTTTACGTAGAACAATACGCACAAACGAAAAATACATTGTTTGTCCAAGCTCATTGTTGGTGTCGCTAACGCTAAAATACCAACAACGGCAGAAAAGCTAATTGAGCATAAAAAAACTGCTTCAAATACCTCTAAAATGGCTTTTGAAAGTATGGCGTAAAATACCAGTAATGGCAGGAAAATTTTAGAAAAGTTAAATAAAATGTGTATTTTGGGATAAATCTAAAAGTTAAATATATGGAAACCATAATTATTACAGCCAAAAACAAACTTGATGTTGATAAAATAACCAATTTTATTAACCAAGAAAAACTAAGTGTTGTTGTGGATAGAAAATCTGTTATAAAAACTAAAAATGTAGTTACCAAAAAACAATTAGCTACAATTAAAGGCATTAAACAAGGACTTGCAGAAGTGAAACAAGCAAAAAATGGTACACTCAAAACATATTCAATAACAGAAGTTTTAGAAATACTAGAAAATGATAATTAATATAGCTTTTTTGCCTCACTTTTTGAAAGAAGCAAAAAGATTTTCTAAGAAATATAAGACCTTCAAAGTTGGGTTATCAGATTTAAGCGCAAGCCTGTTGGAAAATCCAAGACAAGGAACAGATTTAGGTAGTGGGCTTTACAAAATACGCTTAGCAAATAAAAGTAAACAAAAAGGTAAAAGTGGTGGTTTTCGTGTGATTACTCTTTTGGTTGAGGAAGACTTAGAAAATATGAATATTTGGATGGTTGATATTTATGATAAATCAGAAAAAGAAGATATACCAAAGAAAATTTTGCAAGAATATGTAAAAGATATTTTATAATAATAAAAATAGATGGCTCAAGGATACGTATATATTCTCAAAAATCCTGCACATAGAGAAAATCACTTCAAAATAGGAATGACTACGAGAACAGTAATAGAAAGAATAAAAGAACTTTCAAGTGGTAGTGGCGTACCACAACCTTTTGAAGAAGTCTATTCTATCTTGTTTGATGATTGTGCAGGAGCAGAAAAACAAATGCATCAATTATTAGCTATTTATAGAAAGGGAAAAGATAGAGAGTTTTTTGAGGTAGATTTGGCACTTGTCATCAAACAACTTGGAGAACTAAAAATAAAAGAACTAGAAGACAGAAATAAAATACTTGAGGCAGGACTCAAAGAGAAAATCCAAGAGTTAGAAAAACAACAAAGATTAAAAATTATTGCAGATTCAGAAAATGATATATCTTTTTTTGAGGGAGAAGAAAAGTATGAAGAAATGTTTACACATATTCAAAATTTAGAAAAGCAAAATAAAGAAATAATAATCTTAGAAAAAGATATAACCCTTTTTAATGGAGATACACTTACCAAAATATTAGGTCAGATAGAAAATTTAAAAAGTGCTTTTTTGAGTCATAGTAGAAATGTAAAGCTACAAATCTTCAAAATCAAAATGGATAAACGAGCAATAGAATTAAGAACAAAGTATAATGTTTAGCAAAAAAGCACTCCCAAAATAATTGTGCCTTTGTTTGTGTTTTAGCAACAACGCACTATGTAGAGACTTGCACCTTTTATTTTTATTGTGCCTTCAGGTGTTTCCACCTGAAGGCAAATGTGCTTTTAGATTTTTCATTAGGGAGAAAATAGAGCCTTGCACGTTTTATTTTCTCCCAAAAATCAATATTTAAAAGCTCTGTTTGTTGTCAGGTGGAAACATCTGATAACACAAATAAATATGCACACCCTGATTTTATAGCCCCTGTAGAAAAGTATAATGATCCCTTATATCCTCAGCAGTATTATCTCAATAATACAGGGCAAAATGGTGGCACACCTAACATTGATATCAATGCACCAGAGGCGTGAGAGATAAAATA
>JANYGM010000353.1 GCA_025362415.1 bacterium | reverse complement strand
TCCGTATTTCTGTTAAAAGAACACTTAGCAATGGAACTATTATTGATTATACAACAACAAAAAAATACAAAATAAACAACACAGATACGCTTTATTTTACTGTAACACGTCCTGCAAGTGGTGGTTTTGGAAACAACCGTTTTGAGGTAAAATTAGATTATCTCAACCAAATACCAGAACTTAATGAAGATAATAATGTAGCTGTTTTAGAATATTTATTGCCTGACGTAGGTGCAAAGGCACTTTTCCCTCCAGAATATAGTGTTATTGGTGCGCAACCTATACGCCTTATTGCACAAGCAGGTGATTTGGCAAATATTGGGCGAGATATGGTGTTTGAAGTGGATACAAGCAGTTTTTTTAATAGTCCTATCAAACGAACTAACATCATACGAGGGCAGGCACTCCCTACGTGGGAGTTTGTGCCGAATACTGACGTGTTGCCCTCTGATAGTATTGTCTATTATTGGCGTGTAAATTTTGTTGATGCTGTCGGAAATGCGAATATTTTATGGGACGAAAGCTCATTTATTTATATCAAAAATAGTCCGTCTGGGTGGTCGCAGGCAAGATTTCCACAATTCTACAAAAGTAAAGATGTAAATATTGAAAAAGATAAAAATATCAATAAATGGAAATATAAGTCTGTCAATAACCGTTTACGGGCTACTACGTATGGTGCAACAAATCCACTTTCTATTGCAGGAGAAACCTCCTTTTATTGGAATAGTGCGGGTGTAGTCGTTACGCCTTCATTTTTTGGTTGTGCTAATAATAGTTTTTTGGTCATTGCTTTTGATAAGCGTACAAAACTACCTTATTTGCCTCCTGGAGTGTCTGTGTGTGGACAACCGCCATTCATTATTGGTACTATTGGAAACGCTAGTATAGAAACTGGTGGGCTTTCAGGAGTTATTGGTGGTATTCCTACTGATGATTATGTGCTTGTCATCAGCAAAGGAACACTTAGTACACTTGCTTACACGACTGCTAGACCTGCACTTTTACAGATTGGGGCTAGTCCTGCTGCCCTAAATACACTTCTTGCTGGGCATCCTTATATACTTTTAGGCAAAAAAGGAACAGGAAGTAATATTGTGCCTGCACTTCAAGAAATAATATCTACTTCTATCACTAACCAGTTAAATGATGTTATTTCAATGGATTTTAATCTTGATGGTGGCTTTATAGAAGGAAATGTAACCTCTACACGTATAGGTCCTGCAAGTGCGTGGGGAACTGTTTTTTCTAATTATAATAGAATTACACCCACAGAAAACCCTCTTAATGACCAAAATGAGCTAATTGTTTTAGGAGAAAAACTTAATGGACAAATTGATACACTTATTAGAAATGTTCCATTACCTTCTTTGGGAATAAATACTATCAATGCACAGACTTATCCTTATTTGTATTTGAATTTTAAGACGAAAGACGAAATCACACAAACACCTTCACAACTTAAAAAATGGCAGGTTTTGTATAGTGGTGTGCCAGAAGGTTACATCAATATTGCTAAAATAGGCGTGGCAACTTATACCATTCCTGATAAGCAAGAAGGGCAAGATTTTGAGCTGAATTTTGCGTTTGATAATATTGGTCAGAAAGATTATAATGTTGATTCTCTGTTAGTTGAATATACCATTATCAATTCAACAAGTAATCTACAAGAAAGGCGTACTAAAAACATAAAAGCTCCCAAAATAGGTGAAAGTGTGCTTTTTTCTCTTTCTTTGAAGACTTTAGGGAAAGTAGGGAAAAATACGCTACGTGTATTTGTTAATCCACGTTTGCAATTAGAGCAATTATATGACAATAACATCTTAGAAACTACTTTTAACGTGATTGGGGACAATAGAAATCCTTTGTTAGATGTTACTTTTGATGGGGTGAAGATAATGGACAATGAAATAGTGTCTGCAAGTCCGCTTATAAATATTATTTTGAGAGATGACAACCAGTTTTTGGTACGTACAGACACTTCTGGGCTGGATATCCGCCTAAAAAGTCCTTGTACAAACTGTAATTTCAAACAAATATATTTTAGTAATCCAAACTTGCGTTTCCGTTCTGAAAAAGGCAAATATATTGTAGATTTTAATCCTCAAAACTTACCAGATGGCACTTATACTTTGCAGGTACAAGGCACAGATGCAAAAGGAAATAGGGCAGGAGAAGTGCCGTATCTCATTAACTTTCAAGTGATTAACGAAAGTACGGTTACGAATGTTTACCCTTATCCAAATCCGTTTTCTGGCTCTACTCGTTTTGTATTTACGCTTACAGGAAGCCAAATACCTGACCAAATGAAAATCCAAATTATGACTGTTACGGGGAAAGTCGTTAAAGAGATTTTACAAGATGAAATAGGCTTTTTGAGGGTTGGGAACAACATTTCTGAATATGCGTGGGACGGAACAGACGAGTTTGGTGACAAACTAGCTAACGGCGTTTATCTTTATAAAGTGCAAATGCGCATCAATGGGCAACAAATCAAGCACAGAGATAGCGCAGGAGATAAAGCATTCAAAAAAGATTTTGGGAAAATATATATTTTGAGGTAGAACTAGCGTAGTATTATGAAACAAAAAACGCTTATTGTCATTGTGGGTGCTACGGCAGTTGGAAAAACTGATATTAGTATAAAACTAGCACAATATTTTGATACTGAAATAATTTCTGCTGATGCTCGTCAATGGTACAAGGAAACTACTATTGGTACGGCAAAACCTACCATAAATGAAATGCAAAATGTTGTACATCATCTTGTAGATTGTTTTGAGATAGAAAAATCCTATAATGTTGGAGATTTTGAAAAAGATGCACTAGAAATTTTAGAAGATATTTTTAGCAGAAAAGATTTTGCTATCTTAGTGGGAGGCTCTGGTTTGTATGTGCGTGCTTTGTGTGAAGGAATTGATGAAATGCCCGAAATTTTGCCCCATTTGCGCCAAGAACTCAACGAAAATTTTGAAAAAAATGGACTTTCAGATTTACTTTTGCAACTCAAAAATCTTGATGAAAACTATTATAATCAAGTAGATAAAGCCAATCCGCAACGTGTGATTAGGGCGTTGGAAGTATGTTTGAGTACAGGAAAACCATTTAGTTTTTTTAGGAAAAATACAACCGCAAAACGTCCTTTTAATATTATCAAAATTGGGTTATCTCGCCCCCGTGAGGAGCTTTATAGGCGTATAGATGTGCGTATGGATATTATGCTTGCGCAAGGGCTTTTGCAAGAAGCCACAAATTTACATCCTAAAAAGCACCTCAACGCCTTGCAAACAGTAGGTTATAGAGAAATTTTTGATTTTTTGGAAGAGAAATATGATTGGGAAGAATGTATTAGGCTTTTAAAACGTAACTCACGCCATTATGCCAAACGCCAACTTACTTGGTTTCAGAAAGATACCCAAATAAAATGGTTTCCTGTGGAAGAATTAGAAGAAATAAAAACATATATTCAAAGTTTTATTGAATTATGAATTGTGAATTAGGAATTATGAATGAATACAAAATACTTATAAGCAGTTAATTATCTTCGTGATTTGTCCCCACAAACCTCAATGAGGTAGTACCAATAGCTTAGTAAAATTCAAAAAATATAACCGTTATTATTTGTAGGAATACAAATAGTAACGGTTTTGTTATTTTAAGTAGGTTTCTCTAATTAGTTTATGTTATGACAACGCCAAAATGATATATAATTACCTGATTATAAATATTTTGTATTCATTCACAATTCACAATTAAAAATTCACAATTATTTATAAGATAGTTTTTAAGCCTATTTCTCGTTTTTTTATTATTGATAATATTGTTGCTAGCTATACTAATATTTGTCTAACTAATAGTTGCTTAGACAGTCGTATAGAAAGATTTTTTGTGCTTTTTGTATTTTTTATTGAAAAAAACGCTTAAAAAACGCTCTAATCTCTCTGATTTTCTACTGATTTAGTGATTATTTACATATATTTTTTAGCTAGATATATGTATAAAACTTGTAAGAAATACTTTCAAAAATTTGACACTAAGCACAAAATAAATGATATTTGTGTATCAATAATTCTAAAAACAACTAAAATTTATTGATAATTTATTGAAAAATGGAGACCAGCCACCATCAAAAACGGGGCGTAACTGAAAAGCCAAATGAGTAAGAAAAATTTAAAAACCAAAACCAAAAAAATGAAAAATTTATCAATTTTAGCAATGTTACTATTTTGTATAGCAACATTAACTTTTGCACAAGAAAAAACAACAGTCGGAATTTTATCATTCACACATGCGGCAGGCGCAGCAAATGCACAAGATGTAGGGACTATACACGAGGCAGTAACAAACGCTTTTGTCAAAACCAAAAGATTTAATATTGTAGATAGAACAAAATTAGACGCTATTAAGAAAGAAAAAGAATTACAGAAATCTGATGATTTTATTGATGGAGATGTCATAGAGCAAGGTAAAAGTGCAGGTGCTACTTTTTTGGTGTCGGGTCACGTAATTTCCGCAGAAGCGCAAAAAATGGAATCTAGTGAAGGTGGTGTAACTTATAAAGCAAAATTAGTGGTTAGTTTGAAGGTTATTGATGTAAGTACAGGGCAAATTATTACTTCTGAAACCATTGAACCCAAAGCAGGAAGTACCATTGGCGGAATGGTGGGTATGGGAGCATCTTCTCCTAGTATTGCAGTAGCAAAATCTATCAAAAAAATTGAAGATAAAATAGATGATTTCGTAAACCGCAATTTTCCTATTAGTTTTTCAATAGTTGAAATCCAAGAAAAAGATAGCAAAGGTGTAGCTAAAACGCTATTATTAGGTGGTGGAAGCGGATTTGGTCTTAAAAAAGGAGACAGACTAAAAGTGGTGATACTAAGTGAAGTAGAAGTAAATGGCAAAAAAATGATACGCAAAAAAGAAATTGGCGAAATTAAGATTACAAAAATTGAAGATGAAAATTTTTCTATTTGTAGTGTCAATAACGGTGGTGACATCATTGCGACCAATTTTGATGCAAAAGCTAAATTACAAGTGATTACGAAGTAATTAGGAATTAGAAATTAGAAATTAGGAATTAGGAATTAGGAATTGTGAATTGTGAATGAATAGACTTCCTATTTTTCTAAAACTAAGTTCTCAATATTTTATCATTAGCGCAGAGGTTTTATACTCTGCGCTTATTAAATAATTGATAATCAATTTATTAAGCATTTTAAAATCATCTTAAAATCATCTTAAAATGAAAAAAATCATATTTGTAAGTTTGATATTACTGTCTGGCATTTATAGTTGTAGCAAAAAAATAACTACGTCAAGCGCAACAGTAACTTATATTGCCTCAAGTGATGGCACAATAACAATGAATGCCGTTGGAATAGGCAAAAATAAAGATGCTGCCATATTTGATGCAGAAAAAAACGCTTTTGAAGTATTATTTTTTAGGGGACTGCCCAATTCAGAAGAAAAAATAGCCCTAATTGGTACTAATGAAGCAGAAATAAAGGAAAATAATAAAGTTTATTTTGAGAAATTTTATGATGAAAAGCGTTATAAAACATTTCTGATGATGTCTAGTCCAACAACAAATATTACTAAAATGGGTAGTAACAAAAAAATCCAGCTACAAATCCAAGTAAATGTGGCAGCACTCCGCAAAGATTTAGAAGGAAATAATATTATCAGAAAATTTGGCTACTAAGTAATTGTGAGTTGTAAATTGTGAGTTGTGAGTTGTGAGTTGTGAATTTGTACTGCAAAAAAATGTAGGGTGCGCCCCATAGCCGTCAGGTTAAGGTTCTTAAATATCCCTGCACCGTCAGCTAAAGCAGACGGCAAAGGAAATAAAAAAACAGAAATATTCTTGTGAAGTGCTTTCAAGTCTATTTTGCCGTCTGCTTTAGCTGACGGTGCAA
>JANYGM010000369.1 GCA_025362415.1 bacterium | reverse complement strand
GTTGAAATCAAGTGTTTTATGCCTTCTACTTCACGTGGACGCATATTTACGGTGGCGCAGATTTCTTCTGTTGTTGCAGTCATTCCTGCAAGTCCCCACGCACAAGCAGGCGTTCCTATGCGAGTTTTAGAGAGATTTCTACAGCCTTTCCATTTCCCATCAAAAGTAGTTTCTATGCTAAGTGGGTCGTAGCCTGCATTTGCCAAAATTGTTGGAAAAAAATAACCTCTGCCTGCCATATTTTGCCCTAAAATACTATCTTTTAGGATTAGATGGCGTATTTTCCCTGTTAAAATATCAGGTTGGATATGAGAATCTCCAATATGAATAATATTTATTTTTTTGTTTTGATATTTTTTGAGAGAGTCCAATTTTTCATAAAAACCGCTCAAATTCTCTCTAAACAGTATTTTATTTTTATCATATTGAATAAAGTTATAAATAATTTCTTTTTGCTCTTTTTTTGTTGAAATACTATCTTTCTGTATATTTTTCTCATCTTTCTGTGCAGAACACGCAGAAGAAAAAAGCACCAAAACAAGAAGAAAGTAAATTTTTATCATTTATATATTTTTCTTTGTATTTCCTTCTGTATTTCTTGTGCCTACTTGTGTGTATTTCTTAATGTTCTTAGTGTTAAAAAACTAACTCTCAAACTGAAATCTCAAATAATTAGTAGTAAAACCTTTTTTAGCAAAAGCAATTTCATATTTGGTTTTGATACCAAAATGTTCTTTTTCAAGCTCTGACGAATATAAATCAGTAGTTGAAACTAAATTTTTAATTTTTTCTGTAGCCAAAACCTCCAAAGTATATTCAAAAAGTGGTGGATTATCTGTTTTAAAACGGATAATACCATTTTCCTTACAAATATTCTTATAAATTCCTAAAAATCTTGGGTGTGTGAGCCTTCTGTGTGTATCACGCCCACGAGGACGAGGGTCTGGCTGCACAATCCAAATTTCAGAAATTTCATTTTTCTCAAAAAAATCCTCCAAATTTTGTATGTAAGTTCTCAAAAAAGCCACATTTTGGAGATTTTTTTGTTGTGCAATTTTGCTTCCTGCTGCAAGCCTTGCCCCTTTTATGTCTATACCTATGAAGTTTTTTTCTGGAAAAATTTCTGCAAGTCCAGTTGTATATTCTCCATTTCCGCAAGCAAGTTCTAAGATAATTGGATTATCATTTTTGAAAAAATCTTTGCCCCAATTACCCTTACAAGCACTATAAAAGGGTTTTTCTTCCTCAAAAACATTATCACTATTTTTGTTGAGTTCGTATTTTACTAGTTTATTTTTGCCCATTAAAATATTGATATTTATTGCAAAATAGCAATAATAATTAAAGTTTTACATTCTTATTTCGTATCTATGCCCGAACAGTCTAGTAAAGTGCCACTATGGATTTTTTTCTGGGGCAAATAGGTCATTTTCAGGTGCTTTAGCCTTATTTTTGGAAGCGTTTTTCTTTTGTTTTTGCATTTTTTTTGATTGCAAATCAGGGAAAAGACTTGGGTCAGATTTTAATTTTTTGTCTGTTTTGATTTGCTTTGCTTTCGTTGAGGGAGTGTTTGTGTATTTTTTCTCTGATGTAAGATTATTTTTTTTATCACGTTTTACGTAAAGCACACCAGCAGCAACAGGGTCGTATTGTCCGCCTTCCGCTACACTTGTATTCTGCACTTCAGAATACGCAGGGCATTTTGAACGTGGATTGCACGCTACCAAAGCCATTATAGAAAACAAGAAAACTAAAAAATATTTCATATTAGTTGTGAATTGTAGAATAGTGAATGAATACAAAATATTGACAATCAAATATTTAATTTAAGTTTGTATAAATTGAATTAAACTAATTTCCAAATATAGCGTTTTTTTGTGTATATTTCAGGAAATTTATGTTTATAATTTTTTAATCAAAAATCAAACCAAAAAAAGATGCGTTTTCTATTGTTTTTTATTGTGGTACTGTTTTTTTCAGCGTGTAAAAACACGCCAAAATTAGAGAATTTTGACCAAAATACTTGGAAAAAAGACAAAAATGCTTGCCAAAATGAACGTGAAAAAATGGTACAATCTATTGAAAATCAGAAAGATAAAATACTTGGTATTTCCCAAATGCAAGTAATTGATTTGCTGGGTAGCCCAGATTATCAACAACTACAAGATAGGCAACAAAAGTTTTTCTATTATTATTTTCAACAAGGCGCACAATGCCACAAATCAGGGCAAAAAACATCAAAAAATGCTAGCAGAAATGCCAACATCAATGGTAATGCTATTCGTGTGCGTTTTAGCGCACTCAACGCTGTAAGTGAAGTTGTGAGAACTGAATATTAAGCAATTATGAAAATCTAATTTATTAAAAGTGAGAACTAAATTAATCTTTTGTTTTTTACAATGATTTAATAATCAAAGTTTTACATTCTTACTTCGCACCTTTTTCTTAGATAACTTCCCAAAAATTGGACACTTTTGGGAAGTTGATGTATTTATTCTTCCAACATAAATGGATATTTATAATCTGTTGGTGGTACAAGTGTTTCTTTGATAGTGCGTGCAGAAATCCAACGCAACAAATTCAAGATAGAACCTGCTTTGTCGTTTGTACCTGATGCACGTCCCCCACCAAATGGTTGTTGCCCTACGACTGCACCAGTTGGTTTGTCGTTGATATAAAAATTGCCTGCTGCGTGTCTAAGCATCTTTGACGCAAGTTCAATAGCGTAGCGGTCTTGTGCAAAAACTGCTCCTGTGAGCGCATAAGGAGAAGTTTCATTGACAAGATACAAAATATCTTCAAAACTTGTGGCATTGTCGTTATAGACATAAACCGTAAGAACAGGTCCAAAAATCTCTTCACACATTGTTACATACATTGGGTCTTGCACTTGCAAAACAGTTGGCTCAATGAAATAACCCACAGATTTATCACATTTTCCGCCTGCAATAATTTCTACCAAAGGGTTTTTCTTAGCATCTTCAATGTAAGAAGAGATTTTATCAAAAGATTTTTCATCTATCACCGCATTGAAAAAGCAAGTAAAATCTTCCACAGAACCCATTTTAATCTCTTTCAAATCAGCTAACATATAGTTTTTTACCTCTTCCCACAAACTCGCAGGTATATAGGCACGCGAGGCAGCAGAACATTTTTGTCCTTGATATTCAAATGCACCACGCACAAGAGCCGTAGCCAGTGCTTTTGGAGCAGCAGAAAGATGCGCCACGACAAAATCTTTACCACCAGTTTCTCCTACAATACGTGGATAAGATTTGTATTTAGCAATATTATTGCCAATACTTTGCCAAATATTTTGGAAAACGCCTGTACTTCCTGTAAAATGTATTCCTGCAAAATCTTTGTGAGAAAAAATCACTTCTCCAGCCGTTTTGCCATCAACATAAACCAAATTTATTACGCCATCAGGTACGCCAGCCTCCTTGAAAACCTCCATAAGGACGTTTGCAGAGTAAATTTGTGTTTCTGATGGTTTCCAAACAATACAATTACCCATCATAGCAGGCGCAGTAGGCAAATTACCTGCAATAGCAGTAAAATTGAAGGGTGTAAGGGCAAAAACAAATCCTTCTAAGGCACGGTACTCCATTCTGTTCCACATTCCAGCTCCAGAAATAGGCTGTTGAGCATAGATTTGCTCCATAAACTTCACATTAAAACGCAAAAAGTCTATAAATTCACAAGCAGAATCAATTTCAGCCTGAAAAGCACTTTTAGACTGTCCAAGCATTGTAGCAGCATTAAGTTTTGCACGATATTTTGTTGCAATAAGGTCAGCAGCTTTCAAAAAAATGCTTGCACGATGTTCCCAAGGCATATTTTCCCAGTCGTGTTTGGCATTAAGTGCTGCCGTAATAGCAAGTTCCAAATCATCTTTTCCGCCTTTGTGGTAATAGGCAAGTGTATGTTTATGTTCGTGAGGAGGCGCAAGGCGTACTTTTTTGTCTGTACGCACCTCTGCACCACCAATATACATAGGAATATCTAATTCTTGGCTTTTTGCTTCTGCAAGGGCTTTTTTGAGGGCAATTTTTTCAGGAGAATTTGGTGCATAGCTAAGTATAGGCTCATTGTGAGGTGTGGGAAGGCTGAAAATACCTATCATAAATTAAGGAGATTTATAGAGTGATTATTATTTATTGATTTGAATATGCTACAAAATTAAGAATTTTTTAGTTCTTATAATTTTTAAATAATTATTCACGCTCTATTTTTCCTCCAATTAGAAATTTGTTTGGTGTTTTTCCCTGTTATTAAATTACTTTTTGTAGCATTTTTTGTTGTTTTCTTTTCTCCTAAAAATGTGGCTACAAGTGCTGCAGCTACTTTTTCTTCACTTTCAGATAATTTTTTGTCCAAAACAGCAGGCGTAAAATATTTCCCCACAAAGCCAGTATCAAATTTCCCTGAAACAAATTCTTCGTGATTTAGCACAAAGCTACAAAATGGCAAAGTTGTTTCTATCCCAACAATTTGGTATTCGTCAATAGCACGTTTCATACGTTCTATTGCTTCTGTGCGGTCTTTTCCGAAAGTTACGAGCTTTGCAATCATTGGGTCATAATAAATAGGAATATCCATTCCTTGCTCAAAACCGTCATCTACACGCACTCCTGCACCTTGTGGACGCACATAAGTAGCAAGATTTCCAATATCTGGTAAAAAATTGTTGCGAGGGTCTTCTGCATAAACACGTACTTCCATTGCGTGTCCTAAGATTTGTAAGTCTTCTTGCTTGATTTCTAAAACTTCTCCTTGTGCCACTTTGATTTGTTGTTTTACCAAATCTACGCCCGTAATTTGTTCTGTAACAGGGTGTTCTACCTGCAAACGGGTATTCATTTCTAAGAAATAAAAATTAAGATTTGTATCCATTACAAATTCTACCGTTCCTGCATTGTAATAATTACAAGATTTTGCAACTTCAACGGCTGCTTTTCCTATTGCTTCACGCACCGCAGGCGTAAGAATAGGTGAAGGAGCTTCTTCTATGACTTTTTGATGTCTTCTTTGGATAGAACATTCTCTCTCAAATAATGAAATAATATTGCCATATTGGTCGCCAAGTACCTGAACTTCAATATGTTTAGGCGACAAAATATATTTCTCAATGAAAACTGCACCATCTCCAAAAGAAGAAATAGCTTCACTTACAGCACGTTCCATTTGCTCTTCAAATTCCTCTTCATTTTCCACAATGCGCATACCTTTTCCACCACCACCTGCACTTGCTTTAATCAAGATTGGGTAACCAATTTCTTTGGAAATTTTCTTTGCTTCTGGAATATCTGTAATAGCACTTGGTGTTCCTGGCACCATTGGTACGTTATTTTTCTTTGCTGATTCTTTTGCCGCTAATTTGCTACCCATTACTTCAATGGTTTGCGGAGAAGGACCTATAAAAATAAGCCCAGCATCTGCTACTGCTTGTGCAAAAGTGGCATTTTCGGACAAAAAGCCATAACCAGGATGAATAGCATCTACATTTAGTTGTTTGGCAACTTCAATGATTTTATCACCACGCAAATAAGACTGTGAAGAGGCTGCCTCACCTATGCAAACGGCTTCATCTGCATACCTTACGTGTAGGGCGTTGCGGTCTGCCGTACTGAAAACAGCAACAGTTTTGATGCCCATTTCTCGTGCAGAGCGCATAATACGCAACGCAATTTCGCCACGGTTGGCTATGAGAATTTTATTGATTTTTCTGATAATTGGCATTGATAAATTTTCGTAGTTGATGTGAACTTAAACTTCTAGAAAGTTGCGCTCAAATATACAAGAAAAATCAAACTTTTTCAATACTTTTTATGCCATTTTTTGAATAGAGCTTATCTAATTAGGGCTTTCACATCTAATTTAGCACTTTTAAGGCTTTTGCCCAATTTATTGGGTGAATTAAATATTTGAGTTAGCAAGAGGTGTGAGCATAAAATGCTGATTGTTAATTTATTATACAAAAAATGAGAATAGACTTGTTGCAAAAGTCTTTATGTAGGCGTTTGATTTATCAAAACGCTGTTTTGGGACAAAACAAATGGTAGAGAACGAACTCCGTTGCAAACTATCCTTTTTGATAAATTCCACGCAATTTGTACTAAGTTAGATAACGACATTGATAAATTGTATTCAGCCCCAGCGGGGCAGTATATTTATAGAAAAATAATTGTATTTTGTATTCCGCTCCAGCGGAGCGAGATATTTATGACACTATGATTATTTTTATAGCCCTTTGATTTATCA
>JANYGM010000368.1 GCA_025362415.1 bacterium | reverse complement strand
TGATAAATCAAAGGGCTATAAAAATAATCATAGTGTCATAAATATCTCGCTCCGCTGGAGCGGAATACAAAATACAATTATTTTTCTATAAATATACTGCCCCGCTGGGGCTGAATACAATTTATCAATGTCGTTATCTAAGTATATAATTCACAATTATCTATCACTTACCGCAAATTGTTGTTTTAATTGGTCGTCTAGCGTATCTGCCCACCATTCCAAATCAGCAATAGTTGTCTTAACTTCTTCATAATCAATACCATTGATGTCTCTTTCGTAAGTAGCATAAACAGTTTCAGAGCCAGGCAAAACGGTAAGTTTCACGCCAAGTTTTGAGTCATTTAACTCCAAAAGATGTCTATAAAAACGTAACTCGTCGTGTTTTGGTACAAGCATCAGCGGTGAAAACACACGCAAAAAGTGTCTTTCAGTACCATCTTTCATAGGAATTGGTTGTACAAAAACTTCAATTTTAGCAGAGCCAACCTGCCAATCCCAGATTCTGCGCTCTGCGTTGTAAGTACGTTCTACGCTCAAACCAACAGAGCGAACATATTGGTTGATCATTTCTTCTACTTGTTCTCTTGTTACTGTAGCCATTTGGAGGTAATTTTAGGGATTAGGAAATAAGATTATTATTTGAGTTTTTAAGATTTTTCTGTTTTTATTTTAAAGTATTTTCAACTATAATTATTCTCAAAAGTAAGTTTTAAACTCAAAAAAACAAAATTTTTCTGTGTTTTTTTAAGAAATAAAAAAAAATCTTGTTTTTTTGTAACAAAACATTTACCTTAGCGTAAATTATTGGGTGCTATGCGGAACATAATACTGGCATAATAGTTGCACAAAGCCTTACAAAACCATTTTAAAAAGTGTTATTTAATCAAAATCATTTCAAAATCAGTCCTATGAAATCTCTCAAAATTGTTGCTGTTCTTGCATTAGTGGGTCTTTTGTCGTCTTGCGCAAAAAAATATACTTGCCCAACTTACTTGAAAAATGATACAGACAAAAAAGAAACAAAAGTATAAATAATTGTGAACTGTGAGTTGTGAATTGTGAGTTAAAACAATGTATTGTATAAAATAAACTTGGTAGTTTTCTAATTGAAAACTACCCTTTTTTGCTTATTATTTTCAAAGGAAAAAAAGAAAAATAACACCAAATCAAAAAAATAAACCTATCTTACTGAAATTATGTTTTATCATTATAACTTTTCAAAACTTTAATGTATAATTTTTATGGGTTGGTTACAAAATTTGTTTGGAAAATCCTCTAATACACCTGAAAAGGTACTTTCTCCAGAGGAAAGCCTGGATTTGGTGATTAGAGAAATGGAGCAGTCTGTAATGAAAAGTGCTAATGCACTTCAAACAGCTATGACTTCTCAAAACGAAATTGGAGAAAAACTTGCTGCCTATCAACAAAAATCTGATAGATTGTATAAAGATGCAGCGCAGGCAATGAAAGAAAAAAAAGAAACTATTGCCAAAGGTTTGCTTGCGGATAAGGCTAATAATGATAATTTTGTGGTACAATATGAAGATTTGTACAAACAAATGTCTGCTAATGTGCGTAAATTGGAGTTGCAACTCAATAAAATGCAAATGCAAGCAGAGGAAATACGCTCCAAAAAAGCTATTTTGGGCGCACAACTCGCCAATGCCAACACTCAAAAAGAAATGGCACAGCGTTTGGAAGACCTCAATAATTCTACCAATGCCTTTGATGAGGAAATAATGAAGTTGGAAATAGAAGGTTATGTGGAAAAAGATGAGTTTGAAGAAGAATTTGCAAAACTCAATATTTCCTCCAAAACTGACCTTAATGCGCTTAATGAGGATATTTTGCAGGAAGAAAAACGTCAAAAAGAACTTGCGGAAAAGAATTTCAACAAAAAAATTCAACTAATTTTGGGCAATGATATTGAAAAAGAAGAAAAACAATTTATTCATAAGCAAGAAAAAAACAAAAAAGTACAAGTTGAAGGCTTTTTTGATGCTAAAAATGATGTAGTTCCAAACAAAACAGAAAAATTAGAAGGTTTTTTTGCAAAAGAAGTTACCAAAGAAATTCTACCAGAAAAGAAAAATATTGATAGTTTTTTTGAGGTAAAAAATAATGAAGTAGAGAAAAAAACAGAAAAATTAGAAGATTTTTTTGCCAAAGATGTTACCAAAGAAATTCTACCAGAAAAGAAAAATATTGATAGCTTTTTTGAGGTGAAAAATAACGAAATTGAGAAAAAAACAGAAAAGTTGGAAGATTTTTTTGCCAAAGAAAATACAAAGGAAATTAGCAAAGAAATTATACCAAATAATTTACAAGATTTCTTCTCAAATGACGTTAAAAACTCCAAAGCAGACAAAATAAAAGCAGAAATGGAAGATTTTTTCAAGGAAACTAAAATAGAAGAAAATAATCAGAAAGATGCTTTAAAAGATTTTTTTGGAGAAAATAAGGAAAAAACAGAAAATCCAAAGAAGAATATTGAAGATTTTTTTAAGGACTAAATAATTGTGAATTATGAATTGTGAATTAAAATATTCGTGGTTTGTGTCCCCACAAACCAACATATACACTCACACTTAAAAAACATCAAATTACCTACAAAAAATAACTGAATTTTACAGCAACAAACAACAAAAAAACATGTCAATTACGCTTTCAAAAGGTGGTAAACTCAACCTTACAAAAAAAGAACCTGCACTCAAAAAAATTCTTATTGGGCTAGGTTGGGATATGGTCAGCAATAATTCTGTTGATTTAGATGCCTCTGTTTTTATGGTTACAGCAGCTGGAAAAGTACCGACTGATGAATATTTCATATTTTACAACAACCTAAAATCCCCCGACAATAGCGTACAACACACAGGTGACAACCGTACAGGCGTGGGTGATGCTGATGATGAGATGGTTTTAGCTAATTTGGCTACCGTAAGTACTAATATAAAGGAACTTATTGTGGTCGTAAGCATACACGAAGCTAGCGAAAGAAACCATCATTTTGGACTTTTGAAAGAGGCTTATATTCGTATTGTTGATGTAGAAAATAACAGAGAAATAGTGCGTTACAACCTTGACCAAAATAGTTCTCGTGATACAGATATAGAATTTGGACGTTTGCGTTTAGAAGAAAATGAATGGCATTTTGTCGCAACTGGTGCGGGTGCGCAGAAAGGCTTACAAGGTTATGTGGATATGTATGTGTAGTTTTTCAATTACGAATTATCAATTACGAATTACAAAAAATACAATTTATGTCTAGTCAAATATAATTTATTATTGTTTTAAATATTTTTTGTATTCATTCAAAATTCACAATTCACAATTAAAAATTCATAATTAAAAATGTCTATCACGCTTTCAAAAGGGGGCAGGCTTAACCTTACAAAAAAAGAACCTGCACTCAAAAAAATATTTATTGGACTTGGTTGGGACGTAGTTTCTAACAATACCATTGACTTAGATGCCTCTATTTTTATGGTTAATGCAGCAGGAAAAGTACCTGCTGATGAATACTTTATCTTCTATAATAATTTGAAATCTCCTGATGGCGGTTTGCAACACACAGGCGACAACCGTACAGGTTTAGGGGACAATGATGATGAGATAATTCTTGCTAACTTACCCGCTATTAACCACAATATCAAAGAGTTAATTGTGGTTGTGAGCATACACGAAGCGCAACAAAGAAATCATCATTTTGGGCTTTTGAGTGAGGCGTATGTGCGTATTGTTGATGTAGAAAGTAATAGAGAAATAGTGCGTTACAGTCTTGACCAAAATAATGCTCGTGATACAGATATGGAATTTGGGCGTTTGCGTTTAGAAGAAAATGAATGGCATTTTGTTGCAACTGGTGCAGGTGCGCAAAAAGGCTTACAAGGTTATGTGGATATGTATGTGTAGTTTCCAATTACGAATTATCAATTACGAATTACGGAAAATACAAATTATTCCTAGTTTTAAAATAAAAGCACTTTCTAAATATTTAGAAAGTGCTTTTGTATTTTATAATTACTTGATTATAAACATTTTATATTCATTCACAATTCAATTCCTTATGCCATAATAAAGAATTTTTCTAACATTTGCGTAATTTGTTCTAAAGCAATTTTATCTATTTCAGAAAAATCCTCTAATTTGTCACTATCAATATCAAAAACAGCTACTACTTTCCCTCCAGCAAATAATGGCACAACAATTTCTGATTTAGAGGCAGAACTACAAGCAATATGCCCTTCAAATTTTTCTACATCAGGCACAATGATTGTCTTTTCTTGTGTATAACACGCCCCACAAACGCCTTTATGAAAGGGTATGCGTGTACAAGCAAGCGTTCCCTGAAATGGCGCAAGCACCAACTGATTATCTTTCACGACATAAAAACCCACCCAAAAGAAACCTAAAGCCTCTTTAATGATAGCAGTAACATTAGCAAGATTAGCAATAAGGTCTGTTTCTGCAGATAAAATTGCTTTTATTTGAGGTATAATTGTTTGATAAATTTCTGTACGTGTGCCAGAAGTGGGCAAAATAAGTGTTTCAGCCATTTTTTGATTATGAATTATATAGATTTTTGATAGTCAATAAGATACAATGTTAAATAATATTTCCATCTTGCAACACAATAGTACGGTCAGCCATTTTTGCAAGTGTTTCATTATGAGTAACAATCACGAAAGTTTGGTTAAATTTTTCTCTCAAATCAAAGAAAATATGATGCAATTCTTGTGCATTTTTGGAGTCCAAATTCCCACTAGGCTCATCAGCTAGTACAATATCAGGAGAATTGATTAAGGCACGAGCTACTGCCACTCTTTGTTGCTCACCGCCAGAGAGTTGCGAAGGAAAATGGTTTATCCTTTCACCTAAATTTAGCATTTCAAGTAACATTTTGGCACGCTCACGAGTAGTTTTGTCGTCTTTTTTGCCTATCCACGCAGGTAAACAGACATTTTCTAGTGCCGTAAATTCTGGTAAAAGATTATGAAACTGAAAAATAAAGCCAATTTTATTATTTCTTAGTGTAGAAAGTGCTTTTTCTGATAATTGGGTGATATTTTGGTCATTGAAAAGTACATTTCCAACGTCTGGGCGGTCAAGTGTACCAATAATATGCAAAAGTGTACTTTTCCCTGCACCAGATGCGCCCACAATAGCCAAAACCTCTCCTTTTTGTATGTGCAAATTGATATTTTTGAGAACTTGTAATTTTTTATAGCTTTTACTGATATTTTCAATTTTAATCATATATTTTTTTATTGTATTAAAGTCCCCTTTGGGGATTTAGGGGCTATTATTTTAGTAATATTTCACTACATTTTTAGGAAGCTCCAAAATGAAAGTTGCCCCTTTCCCTTCTTGACTTTCGCACCAAATTTTGCCGTTTAATTCATCTACAAGCGACTTTACCACAGACAAACCAAGCCCAGACGAACTTTCTCCTGCGGTTGCTCTATTTTTGAAAATTTGATGTTTGATAAAAAGTTTTGCTTGGTCTTCTACACAAATTCCTAAACCTTCATCTTTCACTTCCAAACGTATATTTTCTTCATTATCTCGCAGTTTAACGTATATTTTTTTGCCTTCTGGAGAAAATTTTATTGCGTTTGAAATAAGATTTTCAGTAATACGTGTTAAGAAAAACTCATCTGTACGATATTCTATTTTACTTTTGCTTGGCACAAATTCTATGTTGATATTTTTGGTTTGTGCGTATCCTTTATGTCGTTTTATAGCTTGCTGAATGGTACTAATGATATTTAGGCGTTCTATTTGGATTTCTTTTTTGTAGTCTTCAATTACTTTGCTATCCAACAGATTCTGAATAATAATAAGCCCATCTTGTACCACTTGGCTCATTTTGCCCAAATATTCTACTTGATTTTGGCTAAGTTTTTCTATTCCTTCCAAACGTATCAAATCCACTAATGAAATAATACGGTTAAACGGTTTTTTCAAATCATTAGAAATAATGCTGATAATGCTATTTTTTTCGTGTTCTATTTCGTCTGTACGTGTTTTTAGCTTGATAAATTCTGTATTTGATTTAGCTATTTCACGTGCCTGTGAGCGCATTGTATCATTTTGTTTTTTAAATTGAGAATTTTGCGTTCTATTCCTAAAAAAAATAATCAGCCCCATAAAAAGTACCACAAATACTACAAACACGCCAGAATTAAGCAAAATAGCTTCCAAACGAGCTTCATTCGTGTTGGTAGGCGCATTTTGTGCGTGTATATATGTAGGAATACACAAAAAAAGCAGCCAAAAATAATTAAAATGGGTTAAAATCTTTTTCATAATAATTGCTTTAGTTCGTTTATAAGCAACTATTTAGAGTTATTTGGAACTGTTTTTTATACAAAAATATCTAATTATCAATATTTTGTATTCATTCACAATTCACAATTCACAATTCACAATTACTTTGTAGGATTATTTTGTGAAGGTAAAAAAAAATCAATAAAATATGCTATTTTTGTAAAAAAATTAAATAATTGTGAATTATGAATTATAAATTATGAATGAATACAATAAATATAATCTTTTCATAATCAAATAATTATGTAAAAATATAGATTTAAAAATAATCAGAAAAATAAATTTAATGTTGCATCTTAAAAAACCTCTTGTATTTTTTGACTTAGAAACTACAGGCATAAGTATCGTAAATGATAGAATTGTAGAATATTCTTTCATCAAAATAATGCCAAATGGCGAGAAAATCATTCAAACCAAAAAAATTAACCCAGAGCGTCCTATTCCATTAGAAACAAG
>JANYGM010000361.1 GCA_025362415.1 bacterium | reverse complement strand
GACCAAAAAAGCCATATTTTCAAAATTTTTGTCTTGCAACCAATTATGCAAAGAAAATTTATCAGCAAAATAATAAGCATTTGGATTGTGTGGAAGTGCTTTTTTAATCATTTCTCCATAGAAAACAACAATATCAAAGCGTTTTTCTGCTACGAGTTTTCCTAAGTTTTCGTGTTCTGTATCTGTATAAATCCCTAATTCGTACATATCACCCAAAATAACCGCTTTTTTGGAATAATTTAGCTCCGCAAAATTATTGATAGCCTGCTTCATAGAACTAGGATTTGCATTGTAAGCATCTAAAATAATGGTTTTGTTATTATCTTTTTGGATAATTTGTGAGCGGTTGTTACTTGGCAAGTATTGCATCAAAGCAGTAGCAATTTTTTCATTAGAAATTCCAAAAAAATTACCAATACAAGCTGCAGTAGCAATATTATTAAAATTATATTTGCCTATAATTTGCGTTTTGATAGGCTGAATTTCATTAGTAATAACATTGAAAATTTCACCAAAAACAATACTCAAAAACGGATTATTTTCTGTAATTTCCGCCTGAAAATGGTCGTTTTTTTGAGGATAAGTAATGATATTTTTGAGTTGCTTTTTTGTTGCAATTTCCAATAAATCATCTTCTAAAGTATTAACAAAAACTGTTCCGTTATTGGTATTAAGATAATCATAAAGCTCTGCATTAGCATTTTTTACACCTTCAATGCTTCCAAAACCTTCCAAATGGTCAAGTCCGTTGTTGGTGATTACGCCAAAATCAGGCTGTGCAATTTGGCAAAGTTGCATAGTTTCTTGAGCGTGATTTGCACCCATTTCTATCACTGCCATTTGCGTATTATTGCTAATTTTGAGCAAAGTAAGTGGCACACCAATATGATTATTGAGGTTTCCTTCTGTACAGGTAGTTTTATATTGTTGCGTTAAAACAAGCGTTAGAAGTTCTTTTGTAGTAGTTTTGCCATTTGAGCCGCAAACCGCAATGATTTTCAAATTATTTTCTGTGCCTAAAGTGTGTCTGTGATGCGTAGCAAGGCTTTGCAAAGTCTGCAAAACGTCATCAACCAAAATAAAACGCTCATCTTTTAAATAAGCTAATGTATTATTATTATCTTTCAACAAGATAGTTTCATCAACAATAGCGTACTTTGCGCCCTTGCTAAGTGCCTCTTCTGCAAAAAGATTTCCATTAAAATTAGTGCCTTTCAAGGCAAAAAACAAAGAATTTGGAATTATTTTTCTTGTATCTGTTGATATTATGGGAAATTGTACGTATTTTTGATATAAATCCATCTTTTTGAGGTGTGAAGTGTGAGGTATTTCTTAATACACAGGGTATAAAACCCTGCGTTACTGATGTTAAACACATATTACTAAACAAAAATCAGTAACGTGGGGTTTTATACCCCACGAACCCTACAAACCGTAATTCGTAATTGATAATTCGTAATTGAAACCTTTTTTATGCTCAAATATACTGCTTTTTTGCTTATTTTTTGTGGAAATATTGCCTTAAATATTTTTACTACAACTACTGTTTCTGCGCAATTTGCGTTTAAAAGTGATTATAATCCCCCTGTTTTTGGCAAAACTACTGCTTTAGCAAATGCTTGGGCAGGCGGTCTGAATGCTATGCAATATTCCACTATTGACCTTAATCTAGACGGAATAGATGATTTGCTCACTTATGACCGTAGCACAAACTTACTAAAACCTTTTGTAAGAGAAAACGGACAACTTATTTATAAACCAGAATACATCAAAAAATTCCCTGCGAATATACGTAATTGGGTGCTTTTGCGAGATTTTAATAATGATGGCAAAAAAGATATTTTTACACATACTGCTGCAGGTGTGAGAGTTTTCAAAAACATCTCTACAACGGCAACTGGGCTACTTTTTGAAAGCTTTTCTAATTTGCTTTATACCACCACAATGGATCAAACACCTAATTTTACTTATAATTTGCCTGTAGAATCAACAAGTATTCCAGCTATTTTGGATTTAGATGATGATGGAGATATGGATATTGTGTTTTTAGACAACCACAACGGTTATGTAGAAGTGCATCAAAATAGAAGTATACAACTTTATGGAAATGCTAATACGTTGGAATTTAGGCGTTTGAATGTTTGTTGGGGAAATTTCAAGATAAATGATTTTAATTGTAATTTGATGAATTTTGACTTGCTTTGCCCTACTGATTATCCTTTGAGAATAAAAAAAGAGCAAATAAAAGAGTATTTGCCTATGATTAGGGGTACAATTATTAATGCTTACACACGTCAGGCACAACAAGATTCTCTAAAAAAATGCCAAATGAGCGCATTAGAAGAGATGTTGGAAAGACGTTCTCCTAATAAAATAATAGGGGCGAAACCTACTCAAAAATTTGTTAAAAAGCCTACTGGAATGAAAAATATCCAACATAGTGGCGGAAGTCTTACTATCTTAGACATCAATGGAGATGGCAAAAAAGATGCCCTCACGTCTTCTATTGGCTGTAATAGTTTGTCAATGCTCCTAAATTCTACCAATAATTTGGGGGCAAGTTTTCCTAGTCGTACCACTAATTTTCCTGCTAGTAAGCCTGCGACTTTTCCTACTTTCCCTGCTGCTTATTATGAAGATTTTGACAATGATGGCAAAAAAGACCTTGTAGTTAGTCCTAATGTGTATTTTGATGATGCTAATACTATTGATTTTGCAGCTTCTAATTGGTACTACAAAAATACAGGAACAGCAACTTTACCTGTATTTACCTATCAAAACAATGATTTTCTGCAAAATACAATGATTGATGTAGGCGCAGATGCTGCTCCTGCGTTTGCAGATTTTGACAATGATGGAGATTTGGATATGTTTGTAGGAAATGCAGGCAAACCAGAAACAACTAATAATAACCTTCACATAGCAAGAATAGCACTTTTTGAAAATATTGGTACAAAAACTGAAGCCTCTTTTAAGTTGAAAACTGATGATTATTTGATGCTTTCTACAAAAAAAATGCGTCTGTTGAAACCTTTTTTTGTTGATTTTAATAATGATAAAAAACTAGATTTTGCCTTTGTAGGCTATTCTACTAATGATGTAGGAGAAGAAACTAGCAATATTCAATACATAGAAAATACAGGAATACGTACTGGAGGAATGGTTTTTGACCTAAATAAGGTGAAAAACTATGATTTTACATTTTTTAATAGTGAATTTCCTTATTTGTATGATGCTGACAAAGATGGTGATTTAGATGTGTTGGTGGGCAAAGCTGCTGGCGGAATTTCTTATTACAAAAATACAGGAACAACACAAAATCCTGTTTTTATTCTTTCAAATAGTGCTTTGGGAGCTATTCCAAGTGGTTCTTCAATGCGACAAAGCCGCCTTTGTGTTGCAGACCTTAATTTGGATGGGAAAGATGATTTGATTGTAACCAACAATACTGGAAAAACTACTATTTATGGTGCTTTTCAAGATAATTTTGAGGGAGTTTTTGTAGCTACTGACAATGTTTTTACGCCAAATGATGGCTCTGCAGCTACTTTTACGGCTTTTGGTAATTATCTCACGCCTGCTGTGGCAGATTTGAATGGTGATAATCTCAAAGAAATAATTATTGGTACGTATGGTGGTGGTTTGCATATATTGCGAAATAGCAGTGTGAGTAGTGGTATTTTGCCTCCTGCACCTACTTATAATGTTGGTATTTATCCAAACCCAACTAATGATGATACATTTTTTATTTACTTAAAAGAAGATGCCCAAATAGATATTTTTGATACCGCAGGACGCAAAATTTTGACTAATATTACCATAAAAGCAGATAAAGAGGAAGCAATATTTCTTACAGGGCAACCACAAGGGATTTATCTCGTACATATACGTACAAGCACACAAACAATGGTAAAAAAAGTAGTGGTAACGAAGTAAGTAAAATTAAGTGAGATTTTAAGGAAGTGTTCGCTCTAAGCGAACACTTCCTGTGACCTCAACAGACTTAGATAACGACATTGTTAATTTGTTATTTTTTTGTAATCCTTGATAAATCAAAGGGCTATAAAAACAATCATACTGTTATAAATATCTCGCTCCACTGGAGCGGGATACAAAATACACTTAATTTTCTATAAATATATTGCCCCGCTGGGGCTGAATACAATTTATCA
>JANYGM010000310.1 GCA_025362415.1 bacterium | reverse complement strand
TAAAAAAGTAGAAATAATGGCAGTTACGGCACATTTGGCAAGTAATAACGCTAATTTTTTGTCCATTTCACCTTGTGGAGCTTGTCGCCAGTCTGTTTTGGAATATGAAGAAAAACAAAAAGCACCTATAAAAGTGCTTTTGAGTGGTGAAAATGGTAGTTTTATAGAACTCCCTAGTATTGCTAGCTTACTTCCATTTAAGTTTGTGGAAGATAGTTTGGGATAAAAAGGAAGTACGAAGTGCGAATATAGAACTTCAAAATTCTTATCCTTTTATTGAATCTATAAAATCTTGTATAATTTTGCTTGTTTCCTGCGGATTATCTTGCGTTATATTTTCTATTGATTTGATGAAAGCAGAACCAATAATCACGCCATTAGCGTAATTACAGGCTTTTTCGTAGGCTTTTTTGTCAGAGATACCAAACCCAATCATTACAGGAACATCAAATAATGTTATAGCCCTGATTTTGTTGAAATAAGTAAGTTGTTTATCAGACAAATCTGCGCTTGCACCTGTGATACTATTATCTGCAACAGCATAAACAAACGCCTTAGAAAGACTGTTGATATAGCCTATTCTATCATCAGCCGTTTGTGGCGTAATCAAAAAAACTGGACAAACATCATATTTCTCAAATAAATCTACATAAGTACTAGCATAAATGGCAGGTGGCAAATCAGGGAAAATAATAGCATCAATACCCAAAGAATGGCATTTTTTGAGAAATTTCTCCACATCATACGCCAAAACCGTATTAAAATAGCCCATAAGCACCAATGGAATAGTTATTTGTGGTTTGATTGCTGCCAAATCATCAAACAATTTATCTAATAAAAAGCCATTTTCTAGTGCTTTATAACTACTTTTTTGTATGACAATGCCATCAGCCAAAGGGTCTGAAAAAGGTATGCCTACTTCCAAAAGGTCTGCTCCAGCATTTTGAAGAGCTATAATAATGTCTTTTGTGCTTCCTTTATATGGATAATCAGCCGTAAAATAGATAGAAAGCAAATTTTGTCTTTCAGCAATATATTTTCCTGTTTTGTTCATTTTTAGGCGTATTTGTAGTTAATTAGGCTTTGTATAATTAGTTTATGTTTTGATTTAACTCAAAAACTAAGTAATCATTTGATTATGAGATGTTTGTATTCATTCATAATTCACAATTTAAAATTCATAATTACTTATGGCATCAAAATTACACTTTTTAGGATTAAAAAACTATCAATAAAGGAAAAGTTTTTTTGGCTTTATTTTCAAATTATCAAATATATTTTTTATATCACTTTTTTTGTTTAATTTTGAGTTGAATATAAACTTTTTGAAGGTTTTTGAAATTTTATTTTGTTTTTTCAAAACTTCGTTATATTTTGCGTTATTAAAGTTGTTTATTCACAAATTGTTTAATAAATATTGAATAAAATATTAAAATAACTATTTCAACTTCCTATACATTTACTAAAATCATAACAATACTAAATCTCAAGAGAATCTCAATATGGCTAATCTAAAACCTTATTACGAAATAATAGAAATCTGCATAAAAGAATCAGGGAAAGACCCTGTGGCATCTCGTGGCGAGCTAGACGGTCAGTGGAATTTGAGTGTGGGTTCTGCCAAAATTTGGATTGATGTTTGGGAAATGGAAAGTAGCAAACAAATCTATTTTCAATTGCTTTCACCAGTAGTAGCAGTGCCTACAGAAAACCGTGAGGCATTTTATCAAGAAATTTTGCAAATTAACCATACTTTATATGGTGTGGCGTTCACTATAAAAGATAATTTTGCCTACATCAAAATGATACGTGAGGCGCAAGGACTTGATAAAACGGAGGCAGCCGCTATGATAGACCGCATTGGCTACTATGCAGATTTGTATGACGACCAACTTAAAGATAAATATTTTAAATAATCATCTTTATCAAAAAATAAAAACTAGGTAAAACAACTAAAATAGCTGATTTTGGTGTTCTTACCTAGTTTTTGTGTTTAAAATCTACTTAATTTTTATTAAAATGGCGGAAATTATTTTGCGGAAAGGCGCAACTAAAATAGAAAAAATTCCTGCTGATGTCTTAGAAAGCCTTAATAAAGGTGAAATAGAAACCGTAAATTTGGTAGAATGGTTGGCTATTGACCATAAGATGCTGGTAAAAACTGTTTTTAAAAATACAGATTATGAAAATGATATAGAATCCATCATAAAACTGTTAGATGAAAATAGTAAAAATGGCAAAATAACCACTTTACAAGCTACTTTTCTTATTGGGAAGTATTTTTATGGAAGATTATTGGACGCTACAGACGAAACCAAAAACAAAATGATTAGCTTCCTTTCTTCTCATAAATCTGATGCTGTACGTGGATATGCGTGTTATTTGATTGCTAGTGATGATTTATTTGTTGAAAAACGGCTAGAAAATATCAAAATACTAGCAGCAGACACACATTTTGGCGTGAGAGAAATAGCTTGGATGGCAGTGCGCCCAGCTATTGGCAAAAATAGTGAAGAATTAGAAAAAGCTATCAATATTTTGTCCGTTTGGGCGCAAAATGACAATGAAAATATTAGACGTTTTGCCTCCGAAATTACTCGTCCTCGTGGTGTTTGGTGCAAACATATTGATATTTTGAAAGAAAATCCTGCGTTGGCGTTGCCAATACTCAATATTTTGTATGCAGATAATTCTAAGTATGTACGTGATAGCGTGGGAAATTGGCTCAATGATGCTAGCAAAACACAGCCAGAGTTTGTAAAAAATATTTGTGCAGAATGGGAAGAGAAAAGCAAAAAAGAAGATAATAGTAAACAAAAAGCAACCGCTTACATCATTAAAAAAGCATTGAGAAGTATTAATAAATCATTAACCTAACTCTCCAAAAGTTTGAAACTTTTGGAGAGTTGAATACAAAAATACAATGAAAAAACATCTTTTACTTATTTTAGGCTTATTTTTTAGCCTTAATATTTTGGTTAGTTTTAGCGTAAAAGCACAAACTTTTCCAGAACTTTATAATGCTATGGTAGAAGCGGCAAAAGCCAAAGATTATGCCAAAGCAGCCGCATTGGGAGAAAAAGCAGAGCCAGACGCAGAAAAAACTCTTGGAAAAGATACAGAAAAATTAGGCTCTTTTTATTATAATTTAGCAGGTTTTCAAACGCAAGCAATGGCATCAGCGGATATAAAAAACGCCCTAAAACCTGAAAAATCTTACCTCAAAACGCTTGCCATACGCAAAAAAGTTTTAGGCGACAAACACGCTGATTATGTCAAAACACTAGACAAATTAGCTACTTTATACAACACAACTGGGCAAAAAGCTAAGGCAGAAGCACTTTACAAAACCTTAGAAGGAAATCCTGTCAAAAATCCAAAGGAAAAGCCAGATACTTCTTCTGCGCTTGTAGCAGGAAAAGATACACCAGAATACGCCAAAACTATTGTAAATCAAGCATTTACTTATGTGAAAGATGGCAAAATAGCAGAAGCAGAAAAACTCTTGGATAATGCACTTGTCATTCAGAAAAAAACTATTGGAGAAAACCACTTGGATTATGCTACTACACTCAACGCAAAAGGCGTTTTATTAAGTAACAAAGGTAAATTTGAGGTGGCAGAGCCACTTTTTGTGCAGGCAGCACGCATACGCAAGGAGAAAAAAGGTTTGGATAGTCCAGAATATTTGGAAATTGCAGGGAATTTAGCTATTTGTTATGAAGAGCTTAATCAGTTGCCAAAAGCTAAGGTTTTGTATGAAGAAATCTTGCCACAACTGCAAAATAAGAAAGGAAAAGAAGAAAATCTTGCTGTGATTTTGTCTGATTTGGGTAGGATTTTGGGTGAGGAAAAAGATTTTGTAAAAGCTGAAAAATACTTTACAGATGCCATTTATTTGCGTGAACAAAACGCCACAACGCAAACTGCGCCACATTCTCGCACTTTGAATTATTTTAGCAGAGTGAAAATGTTGCAAGAAAAATACTCGGAATCTTTGGGACTTTTGGAAAAAGCACTTGCCATTGTCAAAAATAAAGAAGGTGAAAATAGCTTTAATTATGCCACTACAAGCTATAATATGGCGGTTACGCATACCAAAATGAATAATTTTGTATTGGCAGAACCATTGCTTGTGAAGGCGCAAGCAAATCAAGAAAAAACAGTAGGCAAAAAATCTCCTGAATATGCCACTACAACCAATTTGCTGGCTGATTTGTATGATAATTTGCAAAGATATGACAAAGCACAACCCCTTTACGAGCAGTCAGCAGCTATATTTTTGGAAACACTAGGAGAAACGCATCCAAAGTACCAAAATGCAATGAATAATTTGGGAACTTGCTACCTAAAAACGCAATCTTATGTAAAAGCAAAGGCAACATTAAGTAAATTACTTGTTGTTTTGAAAGCAAAATATGGTGAAAATAGTGCAAAATATGCTGATACACAGATTATTTTGGCTGGGTTGTATTATGAAACAAACGAGTTTAAGAAAGCAGAAGAACTCTATAATCTTGGTTTGGAAAGTTATAAAACTACTTTTACAAATAAAAATACTAATTATATTGAAGCATTAGAAAATCTTGCAACACTTTACAAAAATCAAGGACGTAATAATGAGGCTGAAGATTTGTATTTGGAGGCGTTGGGAGCTTGTAAAGACGTTTTGGGTAATGATAGTGATATTTCTATGGATTTGATGGACGAATTGGGGATTTTATATACCTCAATGGGAAGTTATGAGCAAGCAGCAGAAATTCATAAGGAAAATCTTATCTCACGCTCCAAAAAAGGCATCAATACACAAGAATATGCACAAACTGCCGCACATTTAGCCACTTTGTATAGCGCAATGGGCAAATACGTGGAGGCAGAGCCACTTTTTAGACAAGCATTAGGTATTGAAGAAAAAGTTTCTGGTAAAAATACTGTTGCTTATTCCTCTGTTCTGAACAATTTGGGCAATCTTTATACTGCAATGGGGCGTTATGCAGAGGCAGGCAAGATTTATGAACAAGTGTTAGAAACACGCAAAGGCACATTAAGCACTAATCACCCAGAATATGCCGCTACACTCAATGCTATGGCACTTTTATATAGAAAAAATAAGCAAAACGGTTTAGCAGAAAGCCTTTACAAACAAGCATTAGACATCAGAAAGGCTACACTTGGAGAGAAATCTGCAGAATATGCTGCCTCATTAGATAATTTGGCTGGTTTTTATCAAAGTATCAACAAAAATACAGAAGCAGAAGCAAATTATAGAAAAGCATTGGAAATTAGAAAGGTGGTTTTTGGGGCAAAAAGTACCAAAGCAGCCGCCTCAATGAATAATTTAGCTATTTTGTTTGAGGACAACAAACTCTACGCAAAAGCAGAACCGCTTTACAAAGAAGCATTAGAGATTTTTGTGCAAAATCTTGGTGAAAAGCACCCAAATACTACTTCCACGCTAAATAATGCCGCACTTTTCTTTGAAACACAAGGCAAATTTGCGCAAGCAGAGCCGTTGTATCAACGTATGGTGAAATCTGTTTTTGTTCAAATAGAAGAGAATTTTTCTGCATTGAGTGAAGAGGAAAAACGTTTGTTTTTCAATACAAATAAGCCCTTTTTGGATAATTTTGTACTTTTTGCTGTTAATCAATCTCAAAGAAATGCTGGAAAAGCAAATCCTACCACTGATGCTTTGCTTGGAGATGCTTATAACCTACTTTTAAGCACAAAAGGGCTTATTTTGAATGCAACTTCTAAGGCAAAAAAGAATATTTTAGCAAGTAATGATAAAAATCTTATCAAAAAGTATGAAGAATGGCAAAATATAAGAGAAATAATAGCTAAAAGTTACAATTTGGGTGCATCTGAAAGTCGTCAGAAAAAAGTTAATTTGGATAGCTTAGAAAGGATAGCAAATGCACTAGAAAAAGACCTTTCTACACAATCTAAGAACTTTGATGAGGCTTTTAATACTAAAATTTTCAATTGGAAAGATATTCAGAAAAAACTCAAAGACAAAGAAGCAGCCATAGAAATTGTACGCCTAACTTTGCAAACTGATACAGTTGTTTATGCGGGTTTTGTCATCAAAAAGAATAGCACAGCCCCTGAAATAGTGTTTTTGAGGAATGGTTTTAGTATGGAAGAGGATTTGTATTTTTATAAAAATTCTGTTAAATTTAAGAAAGAAGATAAAATTACTTATAAAGTTTTTTGGCAAAAATTTGCTGAAAACTTACAAGGAATTGAGCGTGTTTATGTTGCGCCAGATGGCATTTATACACAAATAAATCTTAATACTTTACTGAATACTGCAACAGGAAAATATGTTATTGATGAAATTGATATTCATTCTGTTACGAGTACAAGAGATATTTTGAATGAAGTAAAACCTTCTACCAATAATACCGCAATACTTATTGGACGACCTAGTTACTTAATAGATAAGAAGTTAGAAAAAGAATATGCAGATAAAACGCCTATTGATTTGAATAATCAGAAAGATAGTTGGCTCGCAAATGCGTATTTTAGCGACCTTCCAGGCACAGAAGCAGAAGTAATAGCAGTAGAAAAAGTATTAAAAAAGAACTATAAAACAGAGTTGTATTTAGGAAAAGATGCCACAGAAGAACGTATAAAAAATGCAAAAAATCCTGCAATCTTACATATAGCTACACACGGATTTTTCTTGCCTGCCACAGAAAAATCAGATAAAGACAGAGCAACCATAGGGCAGGCGGAAAATCAGCCCTCAAATAACCCAATGCTTAATTCAGGGATTATTTTGGCAGGAATTATGGATTATTTTAAGTTTGAAAGAAGTGGAGAAATGAAAGAAGATGCTCTTTTGAGTGCGTATGAGGTGGCTGGCTTGTCATTAGAAAATACAGAAGTAATGCTTTCTGCTTGCGAAACTGGACTTGGAAAAACGCAAAGCGGTGAGGGCGTTTATGGTTTGCAACGTGCTTTTCAGCTTGCAGGGGCAAAAAGTATTGTTATGAGCCTTTGGAAAGTTGATGATGAAGCTACAAAAGAACTTTTAACTACTTTTCACCAAGAATACGACACAATGAAAATCAAAGACAAACGTCAGGCTTTCAAAATTGCCCAGCAAAAAATCAAAGCAAAATATCCTTCTCCATTCTTTTGGGGCGCATTTATATTGATTGGAAACTAAATAATTAGGAATTATGAATTAGGAATTGTGAATTAGCCTAGTCGTAATGTTCCATTACGTAATTGTGAGTGAATACAAGAAAATTTATTGAATCACGAAGTAGAATAATTATAAAAATCTACTCAATAAGCAAAAAGCCACACAAAATAGTGTGGCTTTTTATGCTTACAGAAGTGCTTAAATACATTGTTTGGCGTGGTTTGGTGTCAAAAGGAAACACTTGACGACATAGGAATTTTTATGAAGTATATTTTATATGTTTAAGCAACCATAACTTTACTTCTTTTTGATGGCTTTTAAATTCAATTTTGAATGACGTAGCATAATAATCATCTTTTATTTCTATGCTTATTTTTTCGTTTTTTTCTTCCCAATTGATAATTTTTGCTTTTGAAGCGGATGTTTGAGGAGTTGATATTAAAAGTTCTACTGGTGCAGCAAATGACACTGCACCAAATTGACTTAGTTTTCCTAACATAATTAAACTATTTTCTGCAAATATTAAATCCACTTGATTAAAATCATATATTGGTTTATTGATATTGAAAAATGTTTTTTTTGAAAATAAGTCAAATCCGCTTATAAAAACTTCAACATCTACAATAATTTTCAAATTTCTATTTTTGACCTGCATAAAGGCTTTTCGTCCTAAATTATAAATTTTATACGTCATCCAATAAGTGAAAAACATTTGTATCATCAAAGCAAGAGTAAAAAAAATTAAATAGTTCCAGAAAACATCAAAATTATTTTTAAAACCAATAAAAAGTATTGCTGATAAAAAAAGAGCACCAACCCAAATGATTTTAATGAACCAAAGGGGCTTTGTAACTCTGACGAATTCTATAAATGTTTCAGGACGAAAGTCGCTCATAAGTTATTAATGTACAAATTTGTAAAAAGTTAAAAAGTAATTTTTGTGAAGTCAGGTGTTTCCACCTGACTTCAAATGCGCTTTTTATTTTTGTTTTGAGAAAAAATACAAAATCACTCTTCTATCAAATATCTAAAAGCGCACTCTTGATGTCAGGTGGAAACACCTGACATCACACGAAAAACCCACGAACTATTGCATTATCAGAAAAGTAAAAATCTAATGTATCTCCTCCCTCTTCTGTACATGGAATTATTGCCCCAGAAGGAAACACCATCAAAAACCCACAACCATTATTAAGTCCATCATCTATAACAACTTGTGTATCTAATTCTTTGCTTAGAAAAATGGCTAAATCTTGCTCTGTTAAATCTGTAAAGGCAGGAAACACATCTAAGGTAGTTTTAAAAACATAATCTCCTCCAGATGATAACATAAAACCTATATCAGTATCATTTTTTGCTTCTTCAATAACAATCTCAAATACTTGTGTAGGGAAAAAAAAGTTATTTAAATTATTTTTAATAGTTGTTAAGGATAATTCTTTCTTAATAATAAGACAAAACATTATTATTTTGGTTTAAGTAGCTTGTATTTGTTTATATACTTCAATAGCTTTTTTAGCTTTTGTTGGTATGTTTTTGTGAAGTCAGGTGTTTCCACCTGACTTCAAATGCGCTTTTTATTTTTGTTTTGAGAAAAAATACAAAATCACTCTTCTATCAAATATCTAAAAGCGCACTCTTGATGTCAGGTGGAAACACCTGAC
>JANYGM010000280.1 GCA_025362415.1 bacterium | reverse complement strand
GAAACTACAGCATATAGTCAAATAATTTTTGCTCAAAATATCAAAAAATACTTGGACGAAATTAGAAATTAACATTACTGGGATTTTGCCTAGCGCAAAAGTAATAAAAATTGGACATAAAAAAAGAAATACTTGAGTATTTCTGTGAGTAGTAGAGGTTTAAATATTTTTTTAGAAAAATATGTACTTTGAAATTCAATGTAAATGTTTTGGATAAAAAAGATATTTTAGAAGGGAATTTAGTTATAAAATCAGAGGAAAAACACTTATACAGATAGTTTTAAGCCACTTTTGAAAGGCTTTTATTTACACTTGTAAATCCTTGTATTTCTATGTTTTCTATGTGCCTATGTGGTAAAAAAACTATTATTTTTTTCTAAGTTCTAACAATTTTAAGCAACTTTTTGCGCATTGGTGTAACTTCTATTTGTACATTCTCTTTTGTGCTAAAACTATTGTATTGCTTGTAGTCTGCTAAATAACGGATATTATCAATGTATAAAGCATACCACCCTTATTTGCATACCAAGCATACCATTTTTGATAGTTTTCTCTAAAAAAGCAATATTTTCTGATGTAAGATTTTCTTGTTTATTCATTGTTTTTTTCAATCTTAATAATGCTAATGACCGTTTTGCTAATAGGCAAAATCTCTAGTTTTACCTTGTCATTTTCTTCAAAAGCCATATAATGCTCATTTGTTATAATATATTTCTCTTTGTTAATTTTAAAAATTAGAGATTTTTTCTTTGATATTTTATCACTAATTACGCCCATTATAATTTCTTTAAAACCATTTTGAATGTCTATTTCTAGTATTTTTTGTTGTTTTTGGAGTAACCAATAAGCCAAACCATAAAAAAGAACCAACATCACGACAAAAATAATAGAAAACACACTATTAAAGGCTTCACCAGAAACCCAAATCATAAAAAAATACATCAAAAGAAGAAAAACAGGAATAATCTTGTAGGCAAGCCCATAATTACTAAGTTCTTTTTCTACAAATTTTAGGTCGTTTGCGTTAAGTTTCCCTTGATTATTCATAAATTTATTTTTGATTAGTAGTTGGTTTTTTGAGCTGCTAGATATGTATATAATTCACTTTAAATTATTTTTGCAATACCAATTATTGTTTTACTAATAGGTAAAAATCCTATTATAATGGTCTCACCTACTTCAAAATCATCATAATCCTCTTTGCTTACGAAATGTTTTTCCTTATTGATGTAAAAATATCGTAATTCATTGGTATAATCTTTCTTAGTAATAACATCTTTTGAAAATTCCTTAAAGCCATTTTCAAGGTCTAACTCTAATCTTCTCTGAATTTTCTTAACTACCCAACAAATAAGAATACAAAAAGCAAAGAAAGGAATACTAAGCATAATAGAGGTTATAATCTGAAAATACATACTAAACAACCATAATGCAAGAATACTTATAAGCAAAAGTATAACTAAGATTACTTTGAAAGTAGTTTTGCAAAGAGAAATTTCGCTATTTATAAATGCTAGGTCGTTTGCATCTAATTGCTCATCTCTATCTATATTTTTGAGCATTGACAGCATTTCTGTTAGCTCCTTTAAATTTTTTTTTTGCTTATTCATCACGCTGGTTCTTGAATAATTTTTTTACTAAGTTCCAAAAACATTTTTTCCACATTTTCTCCTGTTTTTGCAGAAGAAAGAAAGTCATATTTTAAATCTGCATCAAGTGTATTTACATCAATTAAATCAACTTTATTTCCAACTACAATTACTTGTGCTTTTGGCAAAATTGTGGCTACGTATGCCAAATCTTCTTTCATTTTCTCAAAAGTAGAAGGTCTTGTAACATCAAAAACATAAATAATCCCGTGAGAACCAAGATAATAGGCTTTATTTACTTTCTCTTGCGCCACTTCCCCTGCAATATCCCAAATCAGTAATGTTAGTTGTGTATCTTCTTCGTCATCATTTTGAGCAAGTATTTCAATGGTTTTCTTGTCTATTTTAACGCCAAGCGTGGTGAGGTAGTCTTCTGAAAATCTTTTATGAACAAAAGCATTAGTAAGCGAAGTTTTACCAACGCCAAAATTTCCAATTAAAATGACTTTTTTGCTTAATTGTTTCATCTATTTTATTTAATTTAGTATTGAGTGTGTTAAAGGTGTTAGTGCTTGTATTAAAATTTTCAAAGGCATCAAAATGTGCTGTAAGAGCATCTGACGCAGCTTTATTGTCTAATTGATTTCCCTGATTTTCTATTTTGGAAAGATAATTTTCGTCAAAAACTTTCAAATAATCAAGAACTCTATATTTATAAGTAGAATCTACGACTCCTTTTAGGGCAGCCACAAGGTAATATTTGCGTGCATTGTAGAGAATAATCTTAAAAGTGCCATATTCTATCATATCCAACTCTCCATCTTGATAAAAAGCATCTTTCACAAAAGATTTTATAGCCGTAATCATACCTGCTACCATATCATTGTCCACAGAATCATTGTGTGTATATTCTGCAAGCAACATTCCAGAATCTTGTTCTATCACATACGCCTCTTCAACATTTGGTTTGTTGGCATTTTTGAGAATTTGTGCATCTTGTTTGATACCAAAAATACTAAAAAC
Organism: bacterium; assembly: GCA_025362415.1. Classification (GTDB taxonomy): domain Bacteria; phylum Bacteroidota; class Bacteroidia; order Cytophagales; family Thermonemataceae; genus JANYGM01. The sequence continues at coordinate 29,421 of JANYGM010000280.1, read as the reverse complement.
CTGCCTTTTCATACTTTCTACAGAAAAAGTATTTTCAATTTGTTTATTGATACCTTCAGAAAGTTTTTCTAATTCTATTTGCAAAAACTTAGTAATAAGTTTTCCCATAATAGGATAAAGTGCATCTATGATATCTGGTTGAGATTCTTTTATTTGTTTTTTTATGGCAGTCGTAACCATTTTTCCAGATTGTCCATCAAATTCAACTTTAAATTCTTCTACTTTTTTATCTACCACAGGGGCAACAACCTCTGGAATATTGGCATTTGCTTTAATGAGTTCTTCTTTGATGCCTTCAAGTTGCTTTTCATAGATAATTTTCAAACGCTGATTTTCTTGGCGCAAGGCTTCCTCAAACATTTCAAAAAAAACGTCTACTTTCTTACCACTATTATTTGCTTCTTGTTCCAAAGGCTTCTATACTAGATTTTTAATTTCTTTAATATGTATAATCTTTGCCAAAAGTAGCTAAAAAATAGCTAAATGCAAAAAAAACAAATATTTTAAATTAAAAATAACAATTAGACTATCTAAAGTGTTTGTAGCAAAACTATTATAAAAAATGCTTTATATTTTATCTTGTAAAATTTTATGAAAAAATCAATTTCAAAAATATTTTTAAAATCATTATTAGTGCTTATTTTTTGCTTAGAATTTGGGCAGATACTTGGGCAGGGTTGCAGTAGTGCAGGTTTTTGCACAATGGGTGCGCTCAAAGCTGACCAAAAATTTGGTATAGGGAAAAGCATAAAACTCAATTATGTAGAAATAAGCCAAAAACTCAATTATGTAGAAATAAGCCAACTGATAGCCTTTTCTGGATTGGGTGAAACTATCAATGCCACTACTTTGGATATTTCTGTAACTATTTTTTAGAGATAAAATATTTTGGCTCATACATTTAAGACAGCATCTTTTGTGTAGGCTTATAAAATTCAATTCCTTTGATAAATTCAAAATCTTTTTTGTTTAATGTAAAGATTTTGAGGTTATTACATATAGCGGTGGCGGCTATTAGTGCATCAGGCATAGCAAGTTTATCTCTATATTCTGACATTAGTTCTTCCACTTTTAGTGAAACTTCTTTATCAAGATAAAATTTTTTAAATTTACGTATTGTTTCTATCGTTTCTCTTTTAGTAGCATACCAAAGTACATCTCACAAACTGTAACAGTAGAGATAGCAAGGTTTTCAAAACCTATTTTGTCTAATTCGTTGGTAATTAAAATATGGTTTCTTTGATATCTAAAAACTATATTGCTATCACAAAGTATCATCTTAGTTTCCATACTTTTTTGCGTAACTCTTGGTATTGTTTTTCTGCTTCATCTTCACTAATAGGTGTTTTATGACTTACAAAATCACTAGGTTTATCCCCTGTTTTATAAGTACCATCTTCAAAGTTAGCTAAATCTTTTATATTATTTTCTGATTTTTCTAAGTTATTGTTTAAGAGCAAGTTATCTACTAAACTACTCACAATATCTTGTTCAATAACTTTTGCACTTTTAATAGTGGAAAGAAAAGATTTTACAGCTTTTATATCACGTTTTTCTTTGATATGAACAATAAGAGTTTCCATAAAATTTTATTTTGTTTCCTCAAATATACAAAATAATGTTTTATATACAAAATATAGTTATTTTTTTGTAATTTCACGAAAATAATTTTACCAAAACAAATGAAAATAAAAATATTTATTGCATTCTTCTGTGTTTTTTGCTATACTGTTTTTGAAATAAAAGCACAAATAAATACGCAAATAGAAAACGCCACCAACAAGCACGGATTTCGCCTAAAAATGCTTTCTTTACATAATGGGGATAGTTTGCGTGTGTATGTACGCCTTCAAAACGACCTTAAAGACTGGCAACAAACAGAAAATATTACCAAAAATTTTGTTTTTGAATATTATATAGCACAAGATTATAGGTCAGCAAAACCTACATCAACAAAAATAATTCCACAACAAATTACCAAAGAAGAGGACGGGATTAAGTTTTATTTCCAAATAGCACGTCAAAACATTGCTACAGCTATTTTATTTTTTGAGATGATGAATATTTTGGATAATACAAAATACAATTTTGACCTAAAAATAAATTTTACAAACACACGTCTGCGTGATGAATTTGCAGTTTTTTTACAAAAAAGTGAGTTTCCTTGCTTTGATGGTTATGTTTTTCAAAATGAAATGTTTTCTGTCAAAAATATTGCAAAAAAGGAAATTCTTATTAGAAATTTCTTTTATAAAGATGCTGACATTCAAACAGATATGGCACTTACTCCAATGAATTTGACTAAAAATGCCAATATCCCCAAAAAAGTAGAAGACATTTTCAAAATCAATAAAACGAATGAAAATATTAGTTTTACAGAAAAAGGACTATGTTTTTTCAAAAAAGATACCGCTGATTTTTATGGTTTGAGTTTAAGAATAGAAGATAAATTTTTCCCTAAAATAGCAGAAAAAACGGACTTGGTTGCTGCTTTAACCTATATTTTTAAAAATAATGAAATAGAAAAATTTTCAGAAATTATCAATAAAAAGGAAGACAAAAATGATAATAAAAATGATAAACAGAACAATATTAAGCAAGAATTAGATAAGTTTTTCCTTATTTTGGCAGAGGGAAATGAAATAAATGCTAAAAATTTGATAAAACGCTATTATCAACGTATCAAAGAGGCTAATTTGACCTTTTCAACGCATAAAGATGGTTGGAAAACTGATATGGGAATGGTTTTTGTTTTACTCGGAACACCAACAGAAACTATTAAAGGACGTGATGTAGTTCAATGGACTTACCTTAATCACCCTTCTTTTGCAAAAGCTATTTTTACGTTTTCTAGACGTGCAAATGCTTATACAGACGAGCATTATGTACTTGCACGCTATACAGAATATGCTACTATTTGGCAATTAGTGGTAGATAATTGGCGTAAATAAGTAAATTATGAGTCTTTAGCTCCTAGTAAATACAAAATATTTACCGTTTTTTATTAAACATTGAGCAGCAAAATAAGGTTATTGAGCTAAATAACTTAGTTTTAACCAAAAAAAGAATTACTTTTGAACTAGATGAATAAAATTTTTCACTATTTTATAACTATTTGAAAAATAATTGTTAAAATAATTTTAGATGGTAATTTTTTCTGTATATTTGTGAGAATCCAAATAAAATAAATATATGAAATATAATGCGCTCAAAATAAAAAACTGGTGTGATGAAAACATTAGTGCAGCCTCTTGGCAAAGAGTTGCTATGAAAAACCTTCACTTTTTTAAGGAAAAAGGCTTTTCTATTACTGAAATAAACAGCCCAAACGAAAATACTTTTTTAGATGAAGAAAGTTTTGAGTTAGTTTATACTTCTATTGTGGCTATGTATGAGATTGAACTCCCCTACGGAGAGGTCGTTTACAAATAAGTAAGGACATTCACCAAATGAATGAGTACAAATAATTAAAAAAATAAATTTATGCAAGCACTTATCATAAAACAATGGTGTGATGAAAACATTACCCCTGTAGCGTGGCAGAGAGTTACAATGAAAATTTTTGGACATTTTCGTGAGAAAGGTTTGAGCCTTACGGATTTGGAAAACCCAAACGCAAGTCTTATACTTGCTAGTGACAGTGTTGCACTTATCAAACAAATTATTTCTGAAATGTATCAAATAGATGTACCTGTTCTGGCTTAGGAATAAATGTGAAAATCTTAAAAAAGAGAGAAAATAAATATTTATTTTCTCTCTCTTTTTTACTTTAAAAATAAATTTTTCGTTCTTACTCCAGCTAAAATACCACTAAAAAGCGTAGATTTTGGCACATCAACCATATCTGCAATTTTATCACCCAACAAAAAACGCATTTGTGCAATAGCGGTTTTGTTATAAAAACTACTTACCGTTTCCTCAAAAACTGCCAATAATGCCTTTGTAAGTATTTTTCCTTCCTCACTTGGTGCAAACTGTCTTTCTGAAATAAGTTTATCCAACCAAAAAGATTCTTTCATAGTATCAGGCAAAAACTGCTCTTCAACACCCAAAAAATGCCCAATTACATTCCAAAGATGTAAATAATTTTCAGCCTCTTCATCAGTAAAAGAAATATTCATTTTTTTCAGTCCTTGTAAAATAATATAAGAAAACGACAAATTAGTGCCTGCCATATCTTCTTGGTTGATAGGTTCTCCCCATTCTGTAGCATTCCAAACCGTTTTATTTACTACAAAATGTCGTATGGAAGCGTGTAAAAGCCTTGTTTTAAGACACAAAAACACACCTTTTGAGATATTTTTATTCTGTAAAATATTCTCTGAAAAAATATCTTTTGAAGTAATATTGATAAGAAAATTAGCCGTTTCTTCTAAGCGTTTTTTTGCATCTGTTTGTAATCTTTTGGAGAGAAATAGCACTTTTACACCATTTTTGGCGGCATAACAATATGGTAATGAGTAAGTTCCAAGCGTAAATAAAATATTTTCTTTATTTTTCTCAAAAAACAAACTTGCTTTTTTCATTTTCTCCAAATCTGCCCAAATAGGCAAAGAACAGTTATTATCAAAAAAATGGCTAATATTTTGATAATCAGAAGGAATATTGGTATTCTCTGTGGTGAACCATTGTAGCCACTCATAGGTTTGTGTAGGCGCAAGTGTGGCAAAAAGCATTTTTATGGCATTGTCTGCTGGTGCATCTGTGCGTGTGCGTGCCTGCATAAGCTGATTATCTTGAAATTTTTTCATAATAAAGAGAATGGAAAAATAGCTAAAAAAATAATGTTTTCTAAATAAAAACGTATTGTAAAAGAAATTGTTTTTATATTTGTAACATAACGCAAACCATAACATTTCTATAACTTAATAATCAGAGTTTTACACTCGTACTTCGTACCTCTTACTTCATACCTTTCTATAATGGCAAGCACTCCAAAAATATTGTTTCTTGATGAAGATAGTAAGCTATTTTTATCTTTATCAGAAAAAGTGAAAGAAAATAAAATAAAATTATCACTTTTGCATCAGAATACTTTGCGGGGTATGCTAAGTAATACTATTGTTTGGGAAAGTATTGATGTTATTTTGATAAATTTGAGTTTACCTAATTTGGACATAAAAAGTTTTGTAGAAGCCGTTAGAAGGCATTTTTTCCCTGATAATGTAGGAATTATTTTGCTTGCTACACCTGCTCAAAACGCTCAAATAGAAGAAGGATTGAAACTTGGCGCACATCATTTTTTGTATAAAGAATTTGTTTCTGATACGCTTATTTTGGAAAATATACAAAAATTATTAGCAAATATCCATTCTCAACAAAAATATCAATTTGAAATAAAAAAACTTCTTCAAAATAATACAGAAATAATAGAATACCGCAAATATTTAGACCAACAACTCTCTGACCGTACCAAAGAATTGCAGGAAGTTTATGAAGAATTGTTGAAGGAAATGACAGAACATAGAGAGTTAGAAGAACAATTTAATACTTCTGTAAAAGAACTAGATACATTTGTTTATAGGGCTTCTCACGACTTACGTGGACCTATTGCTTCACTTATTGGGCTTTCTAATCTGGCAAAAGTGGAGCTACAAGACGAAAATGCACAGCGTTATTTGGGTATGATTGCAGAAAATTCTGAAAAATTGAATAGAATTTTGATTACTTTGTTGGAAGTTACCAAAATCAAATATTTAGATGTAGAAGTAACAGAAATAGATGTTCACGAGCTTGCTACAAAGGTAAAACAACAGTTTTCTAAGGATTTTATGCGTGAAAATATTGACTTTCAGATGGAAATAAACGCACCTGATTTGTTTGTGAGTGACCGTTATTTGATACGTACAATTATGCAAAATTTGATAGATAATGCTATTTCCTTTGCAAATAAAACTTCTAAGAAAAATATTTTATTTAAAATCACGCAACAAGAAAATAAAAATTTGCAAATAATTGTTTCTGATAACGGACAAGGAATAGAAAAAAACGTGCAGGATAAGGTTTTTACAATGTTTTTCAAACATAATGCTACTTCCAAAGGCTCTGGTGTAGGCTTGTATGTAGTAAAAAATTGTTTACAAAAACTGAAAGGAAATGTAACATTACAAAGTGAAATCAATATTGGAACAGAAGTAATTATTATTTTGCCCAACCTTCTCTAAGGTACGAAGTTTGAAGTACGAGTATGACTAGGTTTATTACCTATAGGACTTACGCAAAACCTATTAAAAACCACCCCTAACCCACTCCTAAAAAGGAGGGGGACAAACTCCCCTCCTTCCTAAGGAGGGGCTGGGGGTGGTTTTAGAACTTTTTTGCGTAAGTCCTAACCTAAACAGTTGCTAAAATTTTATATGTATTCACAATTAAAAATTCACAATTACTTATTATTATACTTTTATATGAAAATCCAAAAAATATTTATTTATGTGGCTTGTGTAGTAGGTTTGGTGGCGTTTCAAAAAAATGCTATTGCACAACTGCCGACTTTTGGCAAAGGTTTTTACCGTTTGACCAATGATTCTTTGAAAAATACCAAATCATTAGAAATTCTTAATGATGGCAAAAAGGATAAAATCCAAATGGGTAAAACGGGTACTTTTACAGGGCAATATTGGCAAATAACGGCAGTAAAGGAAGGACATTACCGTTTCACTACAAAACTTCTGGGAGAAACTAAAGCTTTGGCATTAGTTGTAGAAGATGATAAAATGCTTTTGCGCTTAGTAAAGGTGAATAGCAAAGAAGATGGACTGCAACTGTGGAATATAGAACCTGTAGAAGGTAAAAAAGGGCTGTATAGCATCAATAACGTCAATTCAGGTCCTATGGTAATTCTAACAACTGGAAAAAATGGTTTGAATTTAGTATATAGAGAGCCAACCACTCCAAGCCAACATTGGCAAATTACGCCAGTAAACAGCAAAGGCAAATAATTAGAGGATTAACCTAAAAAACGACTTCATAAGTATTCTATCTTTTGAAGTTGTTTTTTAGGTTAAAATTTGAAAAAAAGTATATGTTTTTTGAAAAAAACACCTACATTTGCAATAACACAATTTTACTGAAAATCAATACGCAAAATCAATATTAACCCACAATATAACCTAATAATGGAAAAAAATAAATCACCTAAAAAAGACCATTTTATTTTGGGTCTTTTGATTGGAGCTGCAGCAGGAGCTACCCTGGGCTTATTATATGCACCTCGTGAAGGCAAAGAAATGCGTCGCAGGCTCACTTATCAACTTTCAAAAGTAAGAGAAAAGCTAACTAATTACCTCAATAACCTCAAAAATGGTGCTGATGCGCATATTAGTATTGCTAAAACGAAGGGGGAGCAAGTCGTAAATGATTCAAAAGAAAAAGCAGAAAGACTACTTAGTGAAGTAGAAACCCTAATGGGACAACTCAAAAAGTAATTTTTAATCAGAAATATTTGGTGTCAAGTCATATTTACTTCACACCTCACACCTCAAACTTCATACCTCAAAAATGGCTTTATCTATCAACCAATTAGCACCTGATTTTACGCTTGCCTCTACAAGTGGTGAAGAAATTACACTTAGTAAAGATTTATTAGGAAAACCTTGTATTCTTTATTTTTATCCAAAAGATTTTACTTCAGTTTGCACCAAAGAAGCGTGTGAGTTTCGTGACCAATTTGCTGTTTTTAGAGATGTAGGCGTTGATGTTTTTGGCGTTAGTCGTGATGATATTCCAACGCATCTTAGGTTCAAGGAAGAAAATAAACTTCCTTTTGAACTGCTTTCTGATGAAACAGGCAAGGTTTGCGCTGATTATGATGCACTTGTGCCTATTTTGCGTATTCCAAAACGTGTTACTTATTTGCTCAATAAAGACCATAAAATTGCAGCGGTTTTGCAGGATTTTCTTGGTGCAGAAGTACATATAAAGGAAATGATGGACAAAATAAAAACAAAATCTTATTTGTAATTCTGAATTTTAAATTATGAATTGTGAATGAATACAAAAAACACAATTTATACATCATACATCATATATCACACATCATATTGAGTTTTTTAGAAAAATTAAAAGTACGTTGGGACGTGAAAAATAATTGGCAAGTGCTAATTATTTTTCTTGTTTTTGCATTAACGGGTTTCTCTGCAATGTACGTCAAAATCCCTATTTATGCGTTTTTGGGCATCACGCCTGAAACGCCCTTACTCACACGTATAGGTGTGTGGTTAGCTACTGTTTTCCCCGCTTATCAGATTTTATTGTTGTTTTATGGTTTTTTATTGGGGCAATTTACGTTTTTTTGGAACTTTGAAAAACGAATGTTTGGCAGGATTTTTGGACTTTTTGGAGGGAAAAAAGAAGAGAAAAATTAAAAAACCAATAAAAATGGAAATATTAACAGGAATACCAATAGAAAAAATATTAGTTGATAATAATTGTAATGATGTATCATTTGATGCACTAGATAAAATTATTATTGGTGATTGCCTTGTTGTACTGAAAAAAATAGCAACAGATAGTATTGATTTGGTGATAACTTCTCCGCCATATTTTCAGCAAAGGGATTATGGAAATGGAGATTTTGGTGTTGGAAACGAAGCCACAGAAGAGGAATATTTAGAAAATTTACTAAATATCTTCTCTGAATGTGTGCGAGTAACAAAGCCCACAGGGGCTATTGTATTTAATTTGGGCGACAAATATATCAATGGCGCATTGTCTCTTTTGCCTTATAAATTTGCTATCAAAGCCATTGAAGATAAAAAAGTTTTTTTGATTAACCAAATTACGTGGTCTAAACTTAATCCTACACCACGACAAGATAAAAGAAAACTCATACAAGCAACAGAACCATTTTTTATATTTGCTAAATCAAAGAATTATCATTTTGATTTGGAAAACTATCTAAAACATCTTGATGACCTCAATAAAAGTAGTAAAAGTAAGCCATCAGATAAGTTAGGAAAACAGTATTTTGAATTGATTGAAAATTCAGATTTGGAAATTTCTCAAAAAGAAACTGCTAGAAAATCTTTACAAGAAGTGATTTTAGCAGTACATAATGGCGAAATAGATAGTTTTAGAATGAAAATAAAAGGCATTCATAAAGAGGCTTATGGTGGAATGGAAGGTGGTAGAAACAACCAAATACGTAATAATGGGTTTACAATTATCAAAATTCTGGGAAATAAATTAAAAAAAGATTTAATTGAAAGCCCCGTTGAAATGACCAAAGATAACCAACATCCAGCTGTTTATCCGTTATATATTATACAAGAACTTATTAAGCTTTTAAGTAAAGAAAATGATGTAGTTTTAGACCCTTTTTGTGGTAGTGGTACTACTTGTGTGGCAGCTAAAAACCTCAAACGTAAGTATTTAGGTGTTGAAATAAATCCAGAGTATGTAAATATTAGCAATGAAAGGCTAAAACAAGTAACTTTTACCCAAGAACTTTTTGTATGATAAAAAACAATCAACAAGAGAAAACTATTTTAGAAAATGCCTATCAAAATGCTCAAAATATAGATTTTAATGCTATTTCTTCAAGTATAAAAATAAATATTGATGTGCTTATTAGTAAAATTGATAGTAATAAATCTTTGGTTTCTGCACTTGTAACAAGTTTATTGAAAAAAATCACTACTCCAACACAGGATATACGTTTACATAGAACAGATTTTGAGAATGGTTATTCTGCCCGAGTGTTAGACACGCAGGTTACCTCCCCATTTTTCAAAGATAATTTTCCAAAATATGCGAATAAAGAAAGTTCTTTTCTCACTTTAGCTACAAGAGAACGCATAAAATGGACAAAAATAGAAGGATTAGATTTAAAAATTAGAGATAAGCAACTCAAAGAATGTTTTTTGAATATTTTTGATGATGTTGAAATCCAAAATATTAATCCTAATGATTATTTAGAGTACGTTTTTGCAAAATTGATTATACTTGCAAAAGCTACACAAATAGTTTTTGAAAACGCTAATTTTGAAACAAAAAATCTAGAAACACTAAATATACATTTGATTATCAAGATGTTAGAAAAACATTTTGAAGCAAAATTGAGTTCTCGTTTGCCTGTAATTGCTATTTATTCTATTTATGAGGCTTTACTGCCAAAATTTGAAAGATACAAGGATAAAAAACTTGTTCCTTTGCAGGTACACACATCATCAGACAAACACAGCTTTGGAGATATTGAAATTTACACGCTTGATAATCAGCCATTTGAAATTATAGAAATTAAGCATAATATCCCAATAGATAAATATTTGATTTTTGATGTTGCTAAAAAATCTCACAATACCAAAATTAACCGTTATTATATCTTAACGACTTTTAAAAGTGGTTTTAAGAACGCTGAAACAGAAAAAGAAGTGATTAATTCTATCTTAGAACTCAAAAAAACGCAAGGAATTGATATTATTGCCAACGGAATTGTGAGTACATTGAAATATTATTTGAGATTTATTGATGATTATGAAGAGTTTATAAAAATTTATACTAGAAATTTGATAGAAGACGCAGGAAAATCTACGGAAATTAAGGATTTTCATTTAGAACAATGGGCAGATATTTTAAAAGAGAAATCTTGAAATATTTTTGTATTAAAGCCTTTTCATTCATAATTAAAAAATTCATAATTAAAAATCACCTAAAATCCCAGCACCTCACGCACACGAGAAAGTGTGGTTTGTGCTATTTTTTTAGCTTTTGTTTCCCCAATGGCTAAAATACTATCTAATTCCAAAGGATTAGCCATATAAGCATTATACAAAGTGCGTTCTTTATTGTACTTTTCTAAGATTATTTCCAAAATAGCAGTTTTGATATGACCATAGCCATAATTGCCTCCTAAATAGTTCTGACGCATTTGTTCTACTTGCGTGGCATCTGCAACAAGAGAATAAATTTTGAAAGCATTACAAGTATTTGGGTCTTTGGGAGCTTCTAAGGGCGTACTATCTGTTACGATACTCATTATTTGCTTTTTGAGTTCTTTTTCAGAAACAAAAATATCAATTGTATTTTTATAAGATTTACTCATTTTCCTTCCATCTATGCCAGGAATGGTCATTACATTTTCATCTATGCGTACATTTGGCACAACAAAAATCTCTTTCTGATAATGATAATTGACTTTTTCAGCTATATCTCGTGTGATTTCTAAATGTTGGACTTGGTCTTTTCCGACAGGCACAATTTGGGCATCATAAAGCAAAATATCTGCCGCCATAAGCACAGGATAATCAAAAAGCCCTGCATTTACATCAGCTAAATTTTCAGATTTATCTTTGAAAGAATGAGCGTTGGCAAGTGTAGGAAAAGGGGTAAAACAGTTCAAAAACCACGTTAGTTCACACACCTCAGGAATACGAGATTGGCGGTAAAAATAATTTTTTTCTACATCAAAACCGCAAGCAAGCCACGCAGCAGCCACAGAACGAACATTATGCAGACGCTCTTGCGCATCTTTGATAGTAGTAAGCGAATGAAAATCCGCAATAAAGAAAAAAGATTCATTTTCAGGCACAACAGACATCTGGATAGCAGGCGCAATAGCCCCTAAAATATTGCCCAAATGTGGTTTCCCTGAACTTTGAATACCTGTAAGAATACGCATTTTTGAGTTGTGAGTTATGAGTTGTGAGTTGTGAGTTATTTTTTGTCGTGATTGTATTTTAACTTACAACTCACAATTTACAACTCACAACTAATATAGGTCATCTAAAGACATTCCTAAATAGTGGCTTACGGCTCTATATGAGCTAAAAACACTAATAATCAGCCCTAAAATCACCAAAGCTGCAAAGATAATAAACAAACTTGGCAAATGAATAAGTGTGCTAAGTTCTGCTACTTCTTTTTGAAGATATTTCAGAATGGCAAAAAGCAAACCACTTGCTAAAAGTCCACTAAAAATGCCTTGTAATGCGGCTGTATGCAAGAAAGGCGCACGCACAAAACCTGCCGTTGCACCCACAAGTTGCATACTACGTATGATAAGACGTTGTGAAAAAAGTGCCAAACGGATAGTATTGTGTATCAAAATCACTACCACAATAAGCATAATCAGCGCAAAAGTGAACAAAACAAAACTTATAGTTGCAATATTATTATTTGTTTGTGTGATACTTGTTTTTGCATAAGAAACATCATCAATATTAGGCATTTTGCGGAGGTCTTTCTCTATTTCAGCAAGTTTATTTTTTTCATAAAATTCTGATTTTATGTTGATAATATACTGATTTTTGAGCGGATTTGTGCCTAAGAGTTCCATAAAATTCTCTCCTTCTAGTTGCCCAACAAGTTCTTTGGCGGCATCTTCTTTGCTAATAAAACGTAATTTGCCTTCTTGGATATAAGGTTTTTGAAGCAGAATTTGCTCTAATTGTGGGCGTTGTGCATCATTTAAGCCATTATTAAGCATTATTTGAATTTCTAGATTTTCTTTAATGATTTGACTAAATTGCCTTGCGACAAGCATCAACACACTAAAAATTCCTATCACAAAAAGTGCAATAGTAATGCTCAAAACAACACTAAAATAAGGATAACTCCCCAGTTTTTTACTCTGTAATTTCGTTGAAACCATCTTTTTGAGTTGTGAGTTGTAAGTTGTGAGTTGTGAGTTATCTTTTGACGACAAAAAAATGTATTTAACTCACAATTCACAACTCAAAACTCACAATTTAATCTAATTGATATTGTAGTTTTACGGTGATTGTTGCTGTTTTTTTCTTAGAATCTGTGTTAAAAGCACCGCCATAACTGTAGCCTTCTGACGAATTTTGTGCTGTTATTTGGAAAATACCCATTTGCGAGTTTTGAAGTTTCCCCAAATCTCCACCTGCATTTGAAGATATTTTTTCTGCACGCAATTTGGCATCTTTTGAGGCTTCTTCCAACATTTGGATTTTCAATGAGGCAAGTTGTGTATAAAAATACTGTGGCATTGTGGAAGTAAGCTCAATTCCGCTATTGATAAGTTCTGTAATCTGACGAGAAATTATTTCTACTTTATCCACTTCTTTTGACTCTACACTCACATTTTGTTGCAAAATGTAACCCACAAAACGGCTACTAATTCTCCTACCTTCGTCATTAGTTACATCTTGGAAATCTTTTTGTGTAGAAACGGCAGAAAAAATGATAGATGTTTCTGGCACGCCTTTCTCAACGAGATAAGATTTTATGCGAGTTTTATCTTCTTCTAATGCTTTGTAGGCATCTTTTAGTTCCAAATTTTTCCTTGAAAAACTTGCGTTCCAGACAATCAAATCAGAAACGAAATCACGAGCAGAACCACCCGTAACGCTCAAATTATCTGTTGTTTTTTTGTTGCGGTTTTGCAAAGCACGACCCAAAATAAGTGCCGTAATGATGATGGCAATGCTGATAGCAATGCTAGGAATGTTATTTTTCATACTTGTTTTTGATTAAATTGGTTTTTGATTAGTTTATACTATTGCAAATATAACACAAATTTCTAACACAAAAAAACAGTCTGAAAAATATTCAGACTGTTATAAATCAATAAAATTTTATAATTGTTTTTTAGCTTCTCCCAATAAGTAATCCAACATAGCTAGTAATTTTGGTAAACCATAAATATCACAACCAACAATGTTTTTTGTAACGGTATTTTCTTCTAATTTAGCAAATTCCCACTGTTTGCCAGTCGTAACAATCCCAAAAATAACTACATTTGGTTTTGTGTTAAGTTTCTGACAAGCAAGCATTTGTGTAATACATTGCGCCCAACCCTCTACAAAATTTTCTGCTTTCGCCTCTACTGTCGTGATAATAGGATAAGACATTACTTCATATTGTTCTTTTTTGAGATGTGTAAACATAAAATCAGGCGTTCCGCTCAAATCTTCATCATATTTGATGGCTTGATGTGTCCACATATTTATTTCTTTCATATATTTGCGCCACGCTGCTCTAAGTATGGGAGAAACAAGGTTTTCTGTGGCATAAAATTCATTGCTACGGTAAGTGAGCAAATTAAGGTCTATTTCTTCTATTAAAGATGGTTTTACAACAAATTCCTCCAAATCATTAGGAATAAATTTTTGGTTTCTAACTTCTATTTGTGGGTATTTATCTTGTACTAATTCTAGTGTTTTGTATGCTGAAAATGCCATAATTTTAGTGTCTAAATGGTTATTTTACACAAATATAACACAAATTTCTAACACAAAAAAACAGTCTGAAAAATATTCAAACTGTTTTTATTTGCTTGAAGAATGATAAAACTTAGATAACGACATTGTTAATTTGTTATTTTTTTCGTAATCCTTGATAAACCAAAGGGCTATAAAAATAATCATACTGTTATAAATATCTCGCTCCGCTGGAGCGGAATACAAAATACATCTAATTTTCTATAAATATACTGCCCCGCTGGGGCTGAATACAATTTATCAATGTCGTTATCTAACTATTATCTTTCTACAAAAGTGCTAGTACCCACTCCAGCTGTATATTCTTTAATAAAAGTGCCTGTTTTGGTGTATTTACCTACTTTTGCTGCTGCTATAAAATTATATTCTCCTACAAAAATATCTCCATTCACTTTGCTTACGCTCATTCCATAAAGTTTGTAAGTCGTTGTAAATGTTGGTGTTGTAGGTGCAATAGGAGTATCAATATTAACGGAAAATACGTTTTTCCCTTCCATATAAAAAATTTTATCTTCATAAGTAGATATTCTCCCTGACCCCCTAATAGTAAGGTTAGCAACAGTTTTTTCTATTGCGTTTGTAGCAGGATTGATGCGTTGTAGAGCATCTGAACCACTAGACAAGCCACCACACGACACCCAAAGTTTACCATTTCTATCAGATACAAATCTTGTAGGAGAGCCTGACACAGTAATATCTGTTGATTTTGTGTCGTTTGTCGTTTCTATTATAGAAACTTTATTGGCATCAGCATCAGCAACATAAATTTTGCCCGCATATTCTGTAATTCCTTGCAAAAAAGTACCATATCCAATAGTTTTGGTAACAGTGTTGGTTGTCAAACTAATTACTTTTACACTTGCATCAGGTGTTAGATAGGTGATTGGTGCAAAAGCACCCCAAGATGTTACATAGGCTTTATCACCAGAAAACGCAATATCATAAGGATTTACAATACCTGTAATAGTGGCAAGTATTTTCAATGTATTCGCA
The DNA here is from genome assembly GCA_025362415.1 of bacterium. GTDB lineage: Bacteria > Bacteroidota > Bacteroidia > Cytophagales > Thermonemataceae > JANYGM01. The sequence goes on along the minus strand of JANYGM010000280.1, from coordinate 14,245 downwards.
TCTAAAACTGTAATTTTGTCTTCATTTTGCGTAATAGCATAAATTTTGTCATTATAGATTTTTGCAGACTGGAAAGTTCCACCCAATTTTGCACCTGCATTTTCAGCTTCAACCAACTGGTTAATAACTGCATCTGTTTTTCCATCTAAGAAGCTCAGAGAACCGTTTTTATCAGAAAAATTGCCTTCATTGACAATAAACACACCATCAATATCATATTTTCCTTTTGGTACTATTTCTGCAGTTTTCGTACACGCAGAGAAAAACAACATTATTGCACTTAGCAACACTAAAACATTACTTTTTTTCATTTTAATTGGATTATTTTGTTTATTTGAACTATTTTACTTTGAATTATTGAATTATTTTTTGTATTTGTATTAAAATCCCCCCTTTGGGGTTAGGGGGCTGTTAGGGGGCTATTATACTCAAATTCACCTCAAAACTTCTTGGAGGCATCATATTTGTGCCTACATTGGTATAAGTAAGATTAAAAACATTGTTAATTTGCATTGAAACACTAATTTTTTGTTTTTTATTTTTAATATCAATGCTCATATTTCGTCCAAAATTAAGATTAGTAACTACAAAAGGTTTGACAAATTCACTATTGTCAGTTGTAAGAAAACGCACATCTGTATATTGGGTCTGTCCACTTATGAAATTTTTGCCACAAATCACCTCAAAAAATGCAGTAACTCTATTGAAAGGCACATAAGGCAGTTGTTTTCCTTCAGAATTTGTATCATTTTCCGAAGTTCCTTTTAAGTTGGTAGATTGCGTATAAGCATAACTAACACCTATTTTGGCACTTTTTAGGATTTTATTCTGATTATTTTTATAAGAAATTGCACCATCAATTTCTACGCCACGTATGCGCACCTCACGCAAGTTGTCAGGTGTCCAAAAATTGCTGTTTGTAGCGTTTGGATGCCACAAAATCCAATCTTTTACATAATTTTGATAAGTCGTAAGATTACTTTTAAACTCAAAATTATTGCGTTTGTGTGTTGCAGAAACACCTATTTCAGCGTTGTAGCTTGATTCTGGGCGTATATTTGGGTTTCCGCCTGGTTGCCAATAACGAGAATTAAGTGTTGGTACTCTATAATTATGAGAAATATTGCTTTTGAGAAGAATGAGTGTAGTTTTTACCACCCCTAACCCCTCCTCAAAAAGGAGGGGGACTTTTTCTACTCCCCTCCTTCCAAAGGAGGGGCTGGGGGTGGTTTTTTGTATATTCTTCAGTTGGTATTCTACTCCAAAACTTGGCGCAAAAGCACCTTTAAAGCCACTTACAAAGGTTTGACGTAGGTTTGCACTCATTGAAAAGCGTTTTTTTGCTTGCCAGCGCACAAGTGCAAAAACATCATTACGTAGTTCTGTGGGCTGTTTTGTGTTGGTTGATGTTACATAAGCATCAACATTCATCAAAATATAATTTATATTTCCACCCAAACGAATATTTAATTGATTATTCAACGAAATATCAGCTCCAAAAGTGCCTACAAAGCGTTCTGTTTGTGTTTTCTCTTCATTAAAATACATTATATCCTTGATGTAAGCGAGTTTTGCATTATAAACGATATTGCTCGTTTCTTTGAAATAATCAGCCATAACACGCAGATTTTGGTCTTTTTGGGTGCTTGTCTGGTTTGGCAGTTCTATAAAAGCGTTGTGATACCACGTTTTGAATAAAACATATTGATTTTTGGGTAATTTGAACGCAAATTCTTGTAAAAAGCCTGCATTCTTAAAACTTGCGTGCTTATTTTCTTTTCCATCAACAGAAAAGTTGTTTTTGGCAGTATTATGGTAGATTTTTGTTTGAGAAATGATATTTTTATTCTCTAAAACAAGTCCAAAATTAGTATTATTTCGTCCAAAACTGCCTATTTTTTGTTGTAAAAAAAGTTTTGGAGAAAAGTATTTATTTGTGCTTTTAAAAGCAGGAATATTGCCCTCTACCACAATAGAGCCACCTATTGCATCTGTCCCCAATAAAGAAGATGCACCCCCAAACTGCACAGAAAGATTATCAAAAATAAACATTGGCATTTGCGAAAAATCTACTTCTCCAAGTGTAGGAGAGCCAATACTTACTCCATTCCACACAAAAGCTGTGTGTCCTGCGCCAGTCCCACGAAAAGAGGCACTTGCAAGCATTCCTGCGCCATATTCTTTGATATAAATGGGTGTTTGCATCATCAGAAAATCTCCCACAGAACGCCCACTATAAAGTGCCAAATTGGTACTATCAAGGGATATTTTCTTCAAACCAACACTATATTTTTGCAAAGAAAATGCAGAAACTTCTACTGTTTGTAGTGTTTCTTCCGAAATTTTAGAAATTGTATCTTTTTGATTACTAGGTGTTTGTGCGCATACATAAGTAGACGCACAAGTGAGCATACATAAGTAAAACCACCCCCAGCCCCTCCTTGGGAAGGAGGGGAGCTTTTCTTTCCTCCTTCCTAATAAGGAGGAAATTTTTTTATCCCCCACCTTGTTAGGAGGGGTTAGGGGTGGTAGAAATGTCTTTAAAAACATAAACGTATTTGAAGTAAAACTGAAATAATAAAAATTTCTGTTTCACCCAAAACATTTTGGTAGATTTGATGAAAATATATGACAAAATTTTTGCGAAATATATTATACATTACATATTATATATTACACATCAAAAAAGTGATAGATTTCATTGCTTTTCACCCGAAAGCTTTGAATGATTTTGTAATTGGCAGGTCTCCTGACTCGTTTCACGTTTTGTCGCCTTCCCATTTTCATTTTAAATTGTTGTTCAAAATGATTAAAACAGTGGCTAGAGTATTGACTAACGCTAAAAAAAACTTACAGTTGCGGGGACAGTTACGGTATTTCACCGTATTCCCTTTTAAAATAATTCCCTAAAACAGAAAATTATTACCATTTACTAGCGCAAAGGTAACAAAAAAACCTTACAAAATTTATTTTGCAAGGTTTTTTATTTTTTTATATTGTAAAAGTTCTGTTGCAAATATTTTTTAAAGTCCTCTAATTGTATTATAGAGAGAATGCTAGACAGAATTTCTTTGATTATATTGCTCATAAGTGCAAACATAGCACTTATTCCTTAAGTTAGCAAAAGTGGTGTCACTATGTTAAAAGACCAAAAATGCAGAAAAAACGTAATTGATAATTCGTAATTGACTGTATTTACACTCGTTTTGCCTCCACCATTGTATCTTCAAAATGTTTACCAACTGCATCAATAAAACCACGTGCAAACTCGTGATTATGGGTGAGCATCTCAAAAAATTGGTTTTTATCTATCTCAAAAAGCACAGTAGGCTCTGTGGCAACAATATCACGCTCATAAAAATCATCATCTCCCACTAATTTTTCTCCAAAAATTTCCCTTTGTTCGTAAGTTTTTATGATTTTATCATCATCTCCAAAAGAAGCCAAACGACCACTAACCACAACATAAATAGGACTTTCCGCATTTTGTCCTTTGTGCAAAACTATGGTATCTCTTGCAATTTTGCGTACTTGTATGAGTTCCACAATTTCAGAAACAATATCAGAAGGAATATTTTGGAAAAAGTCAATTTCTTTCAAAAACATTGTTTTTTGTATCCTCAAAGGCATTATTTCAATGGTATTTCCTAATGCTTTTTTCATTACTTCATCAATTTCAAGCATTACTTTTTTGTGCAAACGGTCTTTCATAGCCTCATATTGTGGGCGGTCGTGTACACAAATTGCCCACGCAGAAGTTTCATACAAAAGTGGGTCTGGGTGAAATAAATTAGCTTTTAGCTCCTCCAAACCAATCAAATCTTGTGTATTTCCAAGAGAATAAATAGCGGTGGCACGTGTCCAACGGTTAGTAAAAGTATAATCTCTACTGATAAGGTGTTTTAGAACATCAACAGAATTAAATTTTTCACGAGGGAAATAAATCTGCAATTTTTCTACTTTTTCTTCATTTTTAATATCTTCCAAAATAGGAAAAAGTTTTGGTTTGAGTTCATCAGCCAAAAACATATCCAAAAGCTCAATAGCAAACATTTTGCCGTCTGCTTGGTCACTTTCTAAACAATCTTTTACAAGTTGTATAGATTGGTAATCATATATCAAAGACAACAAAGTAAAAATACTTTCAAAGTTATAAGCTACCTCATCTTTGAGAGATTTGATAAGATATTCATTATAAGGAGCATCTTTTATCTCTGAAAGTGCGGCAATATCCCACGCAGCATCTCCAATTTCAACTTCTATAATATGGTTGATAAGCGTGTGTTTGTCTATTGGTACTTTGATATTATTATAACTAAATGCAAAAAGAGCTTGTTCTATGACTTCTTGGTCTGGGTACGAAAGTTTGCCCCACAGCAAAGAAATAGCCTTTGGTGTACCAATTCTGCCATAAATTTGCACAATACGGGACATAATATGTTCATTTTGTCCTGTTTTTTGGAAAGAGGCTTCCAAAAATGGCAAAACATCATCACCCATAGCAATCAGGGCAGCAGCAGCGGCATTTCCTAGCAAAGCAGAGGGCAAGGCATCAATGAGAATATTCCAAGATTCTGGTTTTTTGATTTTTCGTGCTGCGTGAATAGCATACAAACGTACTTTAAAATCAATATCACGCAATAATTCTATCAATAAATATTCATTTTTTGGATTAGCAACAGTATGAAAAATCTTAGCTATTTCTAATCTATCATTGATATTTCTTGATTTTACTTGTTTGCGTATTTCTTCATCAGTCATTTGTTTGAAAGAAGTAATACCCTCTTGTGTGATGTTGAGAGCCTCAATTTTGTTCATTGCATAGTCTTGCACCGTAGGAAAATTAGCCTTATTAGCCAAAGCAACCATTTTTTCTTCAAAAAGTGTCGGCTCTAATTTTTCCATTAGTTTGAGGGCAAAAATAACCTTATCTGGGTTGTCGCTTTTAATTTCACCCAAAAGCATTCTATCAATAGAAAACTCACTATTAACATTTTTGACTGCTTTGTTTTTGGTACTAATCAGCGTTTCTTGCAATGTAATGCGGTATTTTTCGTACATTCTATTTGTTGCAAAAACCCAACCTATAATAATTGGAATAAGTGCAAAGATAAAAAGAAGCAAACTAGAAAAATGCAAAACTTGTATTCCTGTCAAAATAAGCCCTGCAATAAGCCCAGAACCTACTTTTATAATTCCGTCCATACGTGCCATTACGTCTAAGCGTATGGTTGCATCAATAGGAAAGTAGAAAAACTTAAATACAGCATCATCAACGGCATCTTTGAGGGAGCTGGTAAAAAGTTTGCTCAAAGCTACTGCCAAAAAGAACAAAATAAAACCACTTGACGCAGGTTCAAAGCCCATAAAAGTACCAATAACAGCACATAAAGCAGTAAAAACAATCAGAAGTATAGGATTTATGAGAAGTGTTACCCGTAAGCCGTAAGTTTCTACCAGCCAATCACTCACAAAAATCTGAATAATAAGGGCAAAAACTAGCGTAATCCCTTGGAAAACGGCAATAAAGTTCTGCAAATCTTTCTCATCTGGGTATTGTTGCCCCATTACATTGACAAAAGTATAATCAACAAATTTACTTCCTATCATAGCAAACATAATAAAAAGCATCATAGAAACAATATATTTATTCTTTAATATTGTTCCAATGCCAAATGTAGCCACTTTTTTTGCCTCTTCCCCTCGTGTACGTACCCGCTTTTGCTTGCCTTGTGCGAGCAAAGGAGATTTAGCTATGATAGCCAAATAAATACCAATAATGATAAATAAGGCTACAATACTGATGTAAGTAAGGTCTGCCGTATTTGGCAAAAAGTTAGAAATAATAGGAATAGTAAGGAAAGCTATAAGTGTTGCAACCCCTTTCCCAATATCCACGCCACCCACAATACGTTTTTGTTGTTTCAAGACAAACATACGAGCAATACTTCCCCAAAAAATCAGCAATAAAAGTGCATCAAAAGGACCCATAAGCACTAATGAAAGGAAAATAAGTTCTTTTTTGTTTTTCATTGTTTCTGGCGTTATCTCACCATATCCCACACGAATAGCAATTAGGGAAACTAAAATAATGAATAAAACCCCCACAGAAAGGCGTGAGTAAGATATTTTGGATTGTAGGAAAGAAAAAAGATAAGTAAATACTATCCCTACGCCACCTGTAGCCATTACGGCAAGTGGCAAATCTGTTTTCTCATTGAGATTTCCTACAAAAAGTGTCATAGTTGCCACATCATAAGTAGCCAAAAAAACACCAATAGCAAAACCCATAGCAAGAAGCAACATTACTTGTACAAACTCATTATCTTCAATATCAAAGATTTTTAGGAGAATTTTACGCATAAGATAAGTGATTTAGATTAGTTTTCAGTTGTGAACTAACACTGTGAACTAACACAAGGTTTGATATAGTTTTAAAAGTGTGCTAAATTTACATTTATTTTTTGTAAAATTTTATCAAATTTTATATTTTTATCAAATATAAAAAAATAAAACTATATAAATATACTTCTTTGCCTTATTATTTTAGGACTTATGTAAAAAAGTTCTATAACCACCCCCAACCCCTCCTTAGGAAGGAGAGGAGTTTGTCCCCCTCCTTTTTAGGAGGGGTTAGGGGTGGTTTTTAATAGGTTTTGTGTAAGTCCTATATTTGTCCAAAGTTTTTTATTTTTGCAGAAAATTCAATGAATTAAACCTAAAAAAATTCCAAATCTTAAAGATTTGGAAAAAACTAAAAATTATCTAATCAATTTCAATGACTACTCCCGTACTAATTGGGTGCGCAGAACACGTCAAAACGTAGCCTTCTGCAATTTCTTTGTCTGTGAGTGCGTCTGTTTCCATATTTTTGATAGCTCCTTGCGTACATTTGCCCAAGCAAGCAGTACAAAGCCCACTTTGGCAAGAATAAGGCAAATCAATATTCTTTTTCATAGCTGCCTCCAAGATAGTTTGAGAAGGATTTACGTCAAAATTATAGGTATTTCCATTATAAATAACTGTAATATTTTGCGTAATTCTTTCCTTAGAAAACTCCACAGGAACGGTTTTTTGTGTAAAATCAACAGCAAAACTTTCTTTCCTAAGTCCTTGTAAACCAAGTTTTTCAAAAGTATGCGTGATAGTTTCCATCATTCCAGAAGTGCCACACATCAAATACTGTTTAGAGAGTGTCAGAGGGTTTTCTGTTCTGTTTTCTGATGTATTTTCTTTCATTATTTTCTCTACTACTTCAGCTATCAAACGCCCTGTAAAACCTCCATTATCTGCCCACGTAGCACTAGGACGAGATAATACGTGAAAAACTTTCAGTTTATTACCAAATTCATTTTGCAAATTTTCTAATCTTTCTCTAAAAAGTATATTTTCTTCATTTCTGCTTGCATAGATAAGACATACCTCACTTGTGGGTTGTGTATGAAGCACAGATTGCAAAATAGACATCATTGGCGTAATGCCACTACCACCTGCAAAGAGAAAATACTGATTACTAGGCAAAATTTCTGGTGCAAAAGTGCCTGTAGGCACAAGAACATCAATTAAATCACCTTTTTTGATAGAATTATTAAGAAGATTAGAGATTTTGCCCCCTTCCACACGCTTGACAAGCACCGAAATAGTGCTTTGTTGCGTTGCATACGAGCTACAAATAGAATAAGAACGGCGGAATTCTTCTTTGCCAACTTTTATGATAAGAGTGAGAAACTGCCCAGATTTGTAGCTTAGTGGCGCATTTTGGGGTTGATTAAAAACAATTTCAACAGCGTTTTCTGTCTGTTGAATGATATTTTGAACTTCTAATTGCATTATTTTTGAATTGTGAATTGTAAATTGTGAATTATGAATGAATACAAAACATTGATTATCAAGTTTTTGTTTATTTCTAATGATTGTATTTTTCATTCAATATCTAAGGCACAAAGTTAGTTATTTTCTTTAAAAAATTTGTTGTTTTACAGAAATACAAAAGATAAAGTTTTATAAATTCGTACTTCGTACCTACGCTTCATACCTCTAATTTACTGCGGATTTGTGGCAAAAATGGTAGCTTCCGTAATAAAACCTCTATCACGCATTTCTAGCATAGCCAAAATAACGTGTGCAATCTCTTCAGCATCTAATTTTGTTTCATTTTCTGGGCGTGCCTCTCGTCCAGAATTAGGCAAAAAGTTGGTTTGTACTTCACTTGGGTTTACGAGCATCACACGTATATTATGCTTGCGTAGCTCTGCACGCCAACATTCGGTCATTCCTTTGAGCGCAAATTTGGTCGCAACATAAGCAGTTCCGCTTGCAAAGCCTGCATTTCCTGCTGTAGAAGAAATATTAACAATATTTCCATAACTATTTTCAATGAAATGTTTAGCACTCTCACGCCCAACCATCATTGCTCCTGTGATATTTGTAGCCAAAAGCTCATTAAATTTCTCCGTAGAAACCTCCACAAGTGGTGCAAAATGCCCAAAAGCTGCATTATTTATCAGCACATTAAAGCCTCCAAATTCTTTTATAATGGCATTTATCATATGTTTTACATCATCTTCGTTGCTTACATCAGCAGTAATCCCAAAAGCTCCAATTTCTTTAGCAACTTGATGCAATTTGTCTGCATTACGAGCGCATATAGCCACTTTTGCACCTTGTGCAAGTAGCATTTTAGCCGTTTGCAAGCCTATACCAGAACTTGCGCCTGTAATCAGGACTTTTGCCTCTTTTAAATTCATTTATTTTGTCGGTTTTAGTTATTGGTGATATTTATATGATTCAGTTCATAAACAACAGCATTTTTTGATAGTTTTTGCAAAAAATAACACTCGTACTTTTTGATTATCAAGATATTACATATCTTTTCCTATCAACAACTTAACGCAAATATAATAATAAAAATAGCTATTCAAAAAAATAAAATTAAGTGATTCACAAATATAGTTCAAAATAATATTACAAAACATTGATAATCAATAGTTTATGGTATTAGTTAGTATTATCCATACTGATTTATTTTGATACTACGTTTAGTTTGAGTAGGTTTGTGGTAAGGAGTAGGTTGTTTCTTGGTGGTAAAAATAAAAAATAAATGTTAGAAGAAGTTTCAAATTGTCCTGTTTGTAAAGAGGCAAAATTTAGTCCGTTTTTGGTGTGTGAAGACAATACTGCTCACACAGCACAAAAATTTAACCTTTTGCGTTGTGATGCCTGTAATTTTGTGTTTACAAGTCCACGTCCAACCGCAGAAGGAATTGTCAAATATTATCAGTCTGGTAATTATATTTCTCACTCAAACGAGCAGAAAGGCATTATTAGCAAAATTTATTATTATGTGCGTGAGCGTGCATTAGCACGAAAACTTAATATTATCAATGAATTTTCAACGCAAAATAATCAGCAAAATAATGAAAAATATTTGCTAGATATGGGTTGTGGCGTAGGTGCTTTTTTGGAGGTGTGCGCCCAAAATAATTGGAATATTGAAGGCGTAGAAACTGATACAGAAGCTAGAAATATTGCCATAAAAACGCTTTCTAATCAAAATAATAATACAACTATTTTTGCTGATGTTTTTGAGATAAAAACAGAAAAAAGGTATGATATTATCACGCTTTGGCACGTTTTGGAGCATATTCACGAGTTAGACAAAACCATTTTGCATCTGAAAAGCCTCCTAAAACCTAATGGAAGGCTCATTATTGCTGTTCCGAACTTAGAAAGTGATGATGCGAAGTTTTTTGGACGTTTTTGGGCGGCTTATGATGTGCCAAGACATTTGTACCATTTTTCTAAAAGTACGCTAAAACAGCTTTTTGAAAGGCATAATATTACTTTGGAGAAGATTTTACCAATGAAATATGATGCTTTTTATATCAGTATGCTAAGTATGGAGTATAAAGACAACAATAAAAGTAGCTTTCTGAACAAAATAAAGGCTTTTTGGCGTGGTTTGGTATCAAATCTTAAAGCAGGAAATGATAATTATTCTAGTTTGATTTATGTGCTGAAAATAGCCCCCAACCCCAAAATAGCCCCCAACCCCTAGCGTAGCGCAAGGGGAGTAAATACAAGTACATTATTTCAAAAATAAAAACTATTCAAAAAAGTATCCAAAGTCCCCTTAATGCGTTTAAAGTCCTCTTTGGGGATTTAGGGGCTACACCTGTAAAAAACAACTAATCCAATGGAACTAAACAGTAAAAAACTAGAAACAACTTCAAGCATCATCAAATATGCTATTGCTATCATTTTGGCGTGGTTTCTGATAATGTTGGCAAACAGAATTATTGATGACCTTGATACTTCTACCAGAAGACCAGAGCAAAAAGATTTTGAAAATGCTGCCATAATGGCAAACCTCAATAAAGACACAGAAAAGCTCAATATTGAGATGGCAAATGTAGTTACAAAGAAAAGTTCTGTGGAAAATACCATCTCAACAGCACAACAAAATTATAATGATGAAAAAAAATCATTTGATAATTGGGTGGAAACACGCAAAACCTTAGGCTCACCAGACAAAGACGAAGAAGTTACTTCAAGAGTCAAAAAATTAGATGAACTTTCTAAAATTGAACAAGATTGGCGCACACAACTAAACGCCAGACAAGCAGAAATAGACGTAATTAACAAAAAAATCTTTGCTGTTCAGCAACTAATCACCAAAGAGCAACAATCCGCAGAAGATAAATATTATGTGGAACTAAAAAGCTACGAACTCAAAGTTTTTTTAATCAGATTGCTTTTTGTTGCTCCTATACTTGCGTTAGGCATCTTTTTCTTTGTACGTTATAGAAGACATAAGTTTGCACCATTGTTTTTAGGCTTTTCTTTGTTTTCAGTGTATGCGTTTTTCATTGGATTAGTGCCTTATTTGCCACACTACGGCGGTTATGTACGTGCTGTGGTAGGCGTTATCCTTTCTGCTGGACTTGGTTATTATGCTATCAAAAAAATTCAGCAGTTTTTGGAAGAAAAACGTGCAGAACTCAATATTTCTACACAAGAACGTGCTAAAAACGTACAAATTGAAGTCGCAGAAAAAGCCTTAGAAAACCACTTTTGCCCTTCTTGTGGCAAAGATTTTCTTATCAAAAACTGGGCTATTCCAACCAAAAAGAAAGAAAATGAGGTTTATCAACTTGTAACTGATTTTTGCAGGTATTGTGGTTTAGGGCTATTTAGTAACTGCCCAAAATGTGGCAACAAAAACTTCTCTCATTTGCCTTTTTGCGCTTGTTGTGGAGAAAAAGCAGCAGAAAAATAAAAGATGGCACGGTCTTTGAACATTGCTTGAATTGTTAATAAATTACATTCTAAACAAAAAAATCAAATGAAAAAAACATTTTTTACTCTCGTAATGGCTCTTGGCTTGTCGGCTGGTACAGCATCAGCACAAAAACTTTTTGTACGTGCAGGTTTGGGTTATGCCTTGCCTTCTGGCTCACAGAGAATAAGTGATGGTAGCAATTCAAAAGACCCAAATACTGAATTTAACACAAATGGTTCTTATGGAACAGGCTTTAATGGAGAACTGGGCATTGGCTATATGTTCAACAAAAACATTGGTTTGGGCTTAGATATTTCCTATTTGGTAGGAAAGAAGAACCTAGTCAAAGATGACAGGGGTAATGATAGAAGTCAGCTAGAATCAAGTGGTAGTGCGTTTGCATTCACTCCTAATATTGTCCTCTCTACTGCTATGGAAGGGAAAATGGTTCCTTATGCAAAAGCTGGACTTGTGATAGCATCTGCCTCTGTTACAGACGTGATTACTGGTACTGCTGGATCTATCTATGTACTAGAAAGAAAAACAACTGGTGGCATAGCATTAGGTTTTAAAGGTGCTATGGGCATAAATTTCGCAGTAAATCAGAAAATTTCTCTATATGGAGAAATTGCCTATACAGCTATGTCTTACCGTCCTACAAAAGCAGTTATTACAAAATTTACTAGTAATGGTATAGATGTTTTAGCAGGTTCTTCTGTAAAAGATAGAGAAACAACCTATTCAGTAGAAGTGGATAATACAGCATCATCACCATCTTCCTCTCCAAGAAAAGAGATTACTCCTGTATTGCCATTTGGTAGCATAGGGCTTAATTTTGGTGTGATGATTAACTTATAATTAGATGTTCAACAACCTATTCAATTTTTAGGAAACAGAAAACAGCAACTTTAATTAGTTGCTGTTTTTTATTTTCCTATGCGTTGTGTAAAAATATTGTATTTTTGCAATTAAATCATACAAACATTAGTATTCTCAAAATGAATAAAAAGATAAAAAATGTAATGCCTTATTTAATCACCAAAACATTGTTTTTGAGTGTTTTGGTGATGTTTTTGTTGCAAAATTGTGCTAATCCAGGCGGACTGACTGGAGGCAAAAAAGATAGCCTTCCGCCACGTCTTTTGTCATCTACACCTGCAAATAAAAGCCTTAATTTTACCAAAAAAGAGATTACACTACAATTTGATGAGTGGGTAAAGTTAGAAAACCTCCAAAAAGAGCTGATTATCACGCCTACGCCCAAAAGTTTGTACAAATCAAACGAAAATAAGACAAGTATTAGCATTATTTTTGAGAAAGATTTAGAGCCAAATACTACTTACACACTCAATTTCAGGAAAGCAATTAAGGATATAACGGAAGGAAATGTTGCAAAAAATGCAAAAGTAACATTTAGTACAGGTAGTAAAATTGATTCCTTGTATGTACGTGGGCAAGTGCAGGACGTGATAAGCGGAAAATCTCCAACAAAAGCAATAATTGCACTTTACCAAGAAGATGACACATTGAAAGTTGATAAAGATATTCCATATTATATTACCCAAATGGAAGATAATGGAAGTTTTAACTTTGAAAATATTAGGAAAGGAAAATATAAGATTTTTGCACTTTCTGATGAAAATAGTAATAATTTTTATAATGCTGAAAAAGAAAGAATTGGTTTTCTGACTTCTTCCATAAATCTCATACAAAATAAAGATAGTGTGCAACTTTTTTTAGGTAGGGAAGACCATATTTTACCAAAAATAATGCGTAAGCGTGCCAGCAACACAGAAAATAGTTTTATTTTAGAACTTAATGAAGGACTGAAAACATTGGATATTGAAGGCATCAATATTGCTGATAATGACAAAATAACTTATATTCTTTCTTCAAATGGCAAAGAAATCAAGTTTTTTAATCCACAAAAATACTATGATTCTATTCCTTTGCGTGTTGTGGCGCAAGATTCTGCAGGAAATAGTATGAAAGAAAATATTAAGATTGTTTTTAGCAAAAAAAGTAATAAAAATGCTCCTTTTACGTTGAAAACTACGCCTAGTGATGGACAAAGCATACAAAATGATTTTGGTTTGGAGTTTAATTTTTCTAAACCTGTCAAAGATTTTAATGAAAAAGCACTTTCTTATCTCAAAAATAAAGATACAGTCAATGTTTCTCCTTTAATTGAAAAAAGTACAGATTTTGAATGGAATAAGCAAAAAACGCAACTGAAAATTAAGAAAAAAATTATTTTTCAAAATATCAACATAAAAATTGATTCTAGTGCATTTGTGAGCGTGGAAAATGAAACATTGAAAACCCAAAACTTGCGTTTATCTGTCAAAGATCCACTAAAATTTGGTTCTCTCAAACTTACTTTAAAACCAAAAGACACAAAAACAACAAACTATATTTTGCAGTTATTAAGTGAGGCAAATCAAGTGATTAGAGAAGAGATAAATCCTAAAAACATCAAATTAGAGTATTTGGAGCGAGGAAAATACCGTTTGAGAGTGATTTTGGATAGCAATAAAAATGGTCGTTGGGACGGTGGGGATTATCAGAAAGGCATACCTCACGAACAAATTATTTTCTTCAATAAAGAAATTTCTATACGTGAAAATTGGGACGTAGAAGAGGTTTTTGAGTTTTAAAATATAGCCCCAGCCCCAAAGAGGAGCAATACATTAGCAGAAAATTAGCAAATGTATTTAAAGTTCTCTAGTGTAGCACAAGGAATTGAGGAACTACCAAAATTTATTTGGAAATTTTGGTATATTTTTTGATATTGTTATAATAATTGTTTCTATCATTTGCTATCGTACACAGTTTTAAAAAAATTATGGTCTGTACCGTAATGCAATGAAGGTCTGACCATAATTCTTTTTAAAACGAACTTACTCTTTTTTATTAGTGGTCAGACCTTCGTTCCACTACGGTACAGACCACTAATAAAAAAGA
>JANYGM010000248.1 GCA_025362415.1 bacterium | reverse complement strand
GTAATAAGAAAAATAATCAAGCAGATAATCAACAAAATAATCAACAAAACTACCAAGTGGAAATTACTCGTTTTTTGGGTGATATTCCTAATTATTTGTTGAGAGCGCAAGCTTTTACAGATGAACTTTTAGAGAAACTTTTCCTGCAAAATAACCTCCAAATATGCCATTTTAGAGATATTTGGAGTGGTTTGGCTATACTTTCTAATCCTCGCAAAAACTACAAAACTATCTTTGAGGTAAACGGTTTGCCCTCCATAGAACTTCCCTACCGTTATCCTAATTTATCTAAAAAAACACTAGAAAAAATCATTATTTTAGAAGATTTTTGCCTGAATAATTGTGATAAAATTATAGTTCCTTCTGCTGAAATCAGCAAAAAAATTATTTCTAGGAATGTTCCCAAAGAAAAAATAACAGTCATTCCAAATGGTGCAAGTTTGCAAAAATTGCGTCCACGCCCAACAGATGCACCAGAAAAATACATTATTTATTTCGGAGCTTTACAATCTTGGCAAGGAATTGATACTTTACTTCAAAGTTTTGCGCTTATCTCTCCTATTTTTGAAGATTTAAAATTGGTTATTTGTTGTGCAAATAAACCTCGTCAGGTGAAGAATTATCATAAATTAGCAGAAAAACTGCACCTTTCAGAGAAAATTATTTGGAAATATCAGCTTCCTAAACGTGTTTTGGCAGGCTGGGTGAGCAATGCTCAATTTTCTGTTGCACCTTTGAAAGAATGTAGCCGCAATTTGGAGCAGGGCTGTAGTCCTTTGAAAATTTTAGAATCAATGGCACTCGCTACACCTGTGATAGCCTCTGATATTCCTGCGGTGAGGGAAATAATCATAAATGAGCAAATTGGCGCACTTATACGTGCAGACCGCCCTGCCATACTTGCACGTATGATGCAAAAATGGCTAGAAGATGACATACAAACCCAAGAAATTGGCAAAAATGCAAGAATTTTTATTAGACAAAACTTTAGTTGGAAAGTGCAAACCACTATTTTGACAAAAGTTTATCAGGATTTAGTGAAAAAGTGATTTTAATGATGAATAGACAACTTGTATTTTATTTGGGAAATTAAAATATTTTTGCTACTTTTGTTACAGAATAGAGTCTTACTGCAAATGTAGTAACCTGATTACCAATGTTTTGTATTCATTAAAACCCATAATTACTTATGAGCTATCCAGTTTTAGACATTGCCAACAAAATTATTGCTAATACTGATGCAAGTCAAGGAGAAATAATTTCTAATTTGAAATTGCAAAAAATGCTTTATTATATGCAGGGCTTTTTTATTGCAGTTTTTGACAAAAAATTATTTGAAAATGAGATAGAGGCGTGGCAATACGGACCAGTAGTTAAAGAAATATATTACCATTTCAAAAATTTTGGTTCAGGTGCTATCAGCCTCAAAGATAATACGGAAGTATTGAATTTGGCTAGTGAAGAGGAAGAGTTATTTAATGAGGTGATGACTGAATATGGGCAATTTTCAGCTATTAAGCTAATGAATATGACTCACGAGGAACTTCCTTGGAGAAAAATTTTTAACGAAAATCCACAAGGCGTAATACCTTATGATTTGTTAAAAGAATATTTTAAAACTCAAATTACAGCGTAATTTTATAGATATAATGGGTAAAATTAAAAAGAAAGAAGCACAATAAAATTAAAATCCCAACCTCAAATAATACTGAAATAGATTATCCTGTTTTTTGTTTTAGATATTTACAAACTAAACCAAAAAAAGATTTTGAATTTTATGCTAATTTTATTGAAAGACTAAAAAAACTATCTAATCTTTCGTGGAAAGAAATAAATGTTTCACCAAGACACGGATTTGGAACAGAAAAAATCCCTGTAAATCAAATAAAACCAACATTACCCACATTCATAAGTCCAGACGTAACTGATTTGACTGTTTTTAGAGCAAATGGCGACAATAGACCGTTTTTAGGATTAAGAATGGGTAATATTTTCCATATAATATTTTTAGAAGAAAAATTTGGAGATATTTATGACCACTAAAATAATGATTAAAACCCTCCTAAAAAACCTTTTCAAAGCCTTCATTTCTCTTTTTTTCATCTGGAATATAACTACTATTTCAGCACAAAAACCGCAATATTTTAAAGGTAAATTTGCGTTTCCAACACCTAACAAATTCTATCTTACGGGCAATATGGGCGAGATTAGGGCTAATCATTTTCACGGTGGCTTAGACATCTTAGCAGGTGAAACTGTGCCTGTCGTGGCGGCTGATGATGGTTTTGTGGGACGTGCCAAAACTTCTACCTACGCCTACGGAAATGCGCTTTACGTTACGCACCCAACAACGGGACATATTGCTTTGTACGCTCATTTAAGCAGGTTTTCAGGCAAAATTGCTACTTATGTTAGAAAAAAACAATACGAACAACAATCTTTTGAAACAGAGCTTTTCCCTGCATCTGACGAGCTTATTGTCAAAAAAGGAGATACTTTAGGTTATGTAGGCAATACTGGGGCATCTTCTGGGGCGCATCTGCACTACGAAATCCGTACTACAAACGAACATATACTTAATCCTTTGTTGTTTTTTACTGAAATAAAAGATACAAAACCGCCTATTTTGCAACGTCTTGCCATTGTGCCACAAGCCTACGACACGCAACTACAAGGAGAATACAAAGAACTTCTTTTTATTCCTCAAAAAACTAGATATAGTCCCAATCAGCCAAATACCTATATTATTCCGCAAGTAATTGAGGCTTACGGCTGGATAGGACTGGAAATGATGAGTTATGATGTGGCAGAAAATGCCTCAAATACTTATGGCACTTCACGAGTGAGAGTGAAAGTAAGAGAGGAAAATGCTACTCAAAATCAACAAGATAAAAACGCTGAAAAAGAGATTTTTGAGTATTTTATCAATAATTATGCTGTTGATGAGCAACGCAATATGAATATGCACCTTGACTACCGCAAACACCGTACAACAGGTTTAGCGTTAGAAAAATGCTATGAAAGTGATGGAAATTATTTGAATATTTATACCTCTGATACTACTTCACCACAAAAATACAATAAAGGAAAAATCAATATAAAGCCTAATCAAATTTATTTTATCAGTATAGAAGCTACAGATATTCATAATAATTTGTCTATTTTGGAGTTTAAAATCATTGGAAAAGAGAAAAAAATGGTTTCTTTTGTACCTGACGCACTTTTAAACAAACCAAAAATAAATTATGAAGTGAACAATAACACGCTTATATTGAAGGTAAACGGTTTACGAAAACAAGAGAAAATGTTTGTTTATGATGCTATTTCCTCAGTACCATTTGAAGTGCCACTCGCTGCAACTAATAGACAGAATAATTTGAGCGTTCAAAACATTTATACTTTTCCTATTATTAACGGAAAAATGCCATTAAAAGCTCAAATAGGAGATATTGTAATGCTTTTTATGAATAAAAATTATATTCCTTCTAATGTAGAACATATTTATAAAGATGAGTATTTTAGAATAAATTTTAAGAAAAACGCTTTATTTGATAGTACGTATATCCCTATTTGGTCAAATCAGACCAGTTTTACTATAGGAAATAATTTAGTACCACTTGCTAGAGAAATAGAAGTAACGTATTTTTATAAGAAGGCGGGCGTTTTTGTGGATAATCCTGCTAAAATGGCAGTTTTTGGCTATGGTTATAGCCGCAGTTTCCTAAAACCTATCATTACGGATAGTACAATTACTTTTAAGACAAAATATTTAGGAGAATTTAGGTTAGAAAAAGACACAAATCCGCCAAATGTGCGTTTTTTGGGCAAAACTGCTAAACGTGTGAGTTTTTCTATTTCTGATTATGGCGTTGGGATAAAAGATTTTAAGGCATATCTTAATGGGGAGTTTATTTTGATGCAATATGAATCAAAATCTAGCCTTATTTGGACTGATGCAGCCTTTGAAAAACCACTCAAAGGCACTTTTGAGTTGCGTGTACGAGATGAGTTAGATAACGAAAGCTACACTAAAATTGAGTTGTAGCTTATTTCACCACATAGGCACAGAGAAGACATAGAATACAAGTTTTTCTATGTCTTTTAGCTACTTTTTTTCTATGACTTTGAAGCATACTTTTTACGAATTACCTTAGATATGAAACTGTTTAGCCCACTGCCACTTTCCGCTAATTCTTTCATAGTTTTAATGTTTTCTTTTCCAGTAATGGCATTGTCATAAGTGTATGTTTTGCCATCACTAAATTTCACTTTAATGAAATCATCTCCAATTTCGTATGATTGTATTCCTGATTTTCCGCCTTTATTTGTGTATGGTGTCATTATTCTAGGGAATTATTAAGTGATTTTTATGAAAATTTAATTTCTTTTCTAGGTAGAAAAAAGCCTTTAATACAATTATTATTCCTAATACAAATTTGTATATGATTTTTCTTTTGAATTCCTGCACCAGGAAATGCCTCTCCACCTTCAGTAAATAAACCTCTTGTTGAATCAAAACTTCTATAATCTGAATATCCTTTGGTATTTATGTCATTGTTTATTTCTTCAGATATTCTTTGGTGCATAAATTCAATTACCGTACAATCTAACTCTCTAAGCAATAAACCTTTATATTTATCTTGTTTTACGTTTTTATTTTGTGGCAGTTGTTTATCCATTGCTCTATATTCTTTACTCATCATTTCATAATACACTATCAAAAGATTGATAAAGGTTGTATCTGTGAAATCAAGACAATTATCAAGAGAAATAACTGCACCAATAACAGACGCTTTTTTTATTTGTCCGCTTTCTTGTTTCTCTTTTGCCCATTGCAAAGCTCTTTCATAATTATTCTCCCAAAAGTATATTCCGTGTCCCAACCAGTCATAAGGTTTATTGCTTGCTTGAATTTTATTAGGTTCATTTAGTAGTTCTTTTTGAACTTTCTCATCACAACCGTGAAATCCAATGATTAAATTATTCCTAGAATTATACATAAAGTTTACTTGAGTGTTTTTTCCATTTTGCCTAATTCTGGATAATTTTTAGTATAATTCCCATCATTGGTCAAGATACCTGCAGATACAAAGGATTTTAGAATTTCTTCTTTATTTCTTTTCCTTCTTCTGAGTTTTTTCGCCAATAACATCATTAATTTGATTTGTGTGCTATCCATTAGAATTGTCTTTTAAAAATTACTTGATTTTTTACACATAATTTGTGTGTCTTTTACAAATATAACAAAAATAAACTTATATTCCAAATAAAATAAATACTAATTATGCAAACATTTTGCACCAAAAACTTCTTCAAAATGCCCAATAAGACTTTTTTCTACTTCTTTTAGCGGAATATCTTTGCCAAGTTCTTGTTTCATTGAAGTAACCGCTTTGTCAGTGATGCCACAAGGTACAATATTTTTAAAAAAACCTAAATCAGTATTCACATTAAGCGCAAAACCGTGCATTGTTACCCAACGGCTGGCTTTTACGCCTGCTGCACATATTTTGCGTGGGTTTTCTGCGCCCTCTGTGTAGCCTAGCCAAACGCCTGTAAGTCCTTCTATTCTGCCGCCATCTAATCCAAAATCAGCAATAGTTTTGATAATTACTTCTTCCAAATTGCGCATATAGAGGTGAATGTCAGGTTTAAAGTTATCCAAATCAAGGATTGGATAACCAACAAGTTGTCCAAGTCCGTGATAAGTGATGTCGCCACCTCTATTTATTTTATGAAATTCTATATTTTTATCTATGAGTTCTTGCGTAGAAAGTAGCAAATTTTCCATTTTGCCACTTTTCCCAATGGTATAAACGTCTTGATGCTCACACAAGAGCAAATAGTTGTTTGTAGGAATGCTTGTTTGGTCATTTTTGTTAGCTATTTTTTGCTTTACAATAGGCTCAAAAAGGCTTTCTTGATATTCCCAAGCATCTTTATAAGACATTTTTGGCAAATTTTCTACTATGACTTTTTTATTCATAAATTATTTTTTTAATTAGAAATTAGGAATTGTGAATTTTTGTTACCATACACTCTTTGTTATTAGTGGTCTGTACCGTAGTGGAACGGAGGTCTGACCACTAATAACAAAGAGTAAGGTCGTTTTAAAAAGAATTATGGTCAGACCTTCATTGCATTACGGTACAGACCACAATTCTTTTTAAAACAG
>JANYGM010000237.1 GCA_025362415.1 bacterium | reverse complement strand
AACTGAAGTTACGCAACATACTTAGACAACGGCATTGATAAATTGTATTCTGAATTTCATAGCCATTTGATTTATCAAAAATGAAGAACAAATTATTATCAATCAGTGGTTTGATAAGTAAATATTTAACTTATTTATAATCAGTTATTTAATGAAAATAACCTTACAAAAGCAAAACAACACAATATTATCCACGAAAAAAATATTTTTTTTGGATAATATTGTATTTGCTTTTATTTTTATTTTTCTTATTGATTTTTCAGAAATAATAGCACAAAATAACGCTAAAAAAACAAATTCAACTACTTTTAAATTTTCCTCTTCCAAAAGAAAACAATGGAAAACTATATTTAAACTAAGAAATAATCTTATTATTTTGCCATTTTTATTGGATAATCACAAAGATACACTCAATATGGTGCTTGATACTGGTGTTGGTTATACTATTATTACGGATACTTCGTATGTAAGAAAATTAAATGTTTCTGGAAAACCTAGCGTATATGTGCGTGGCGTGATGCACAAAGATACAGTAAAAGCCTACGTTTCAGAAAAGCATCATTTGTATAACTCCAAGATAACGGCAGATAATTTGCGCCTTATTGTGATGGCAAGCGACCTTTCTAGCTTTTCAGAACTTGCAGGAATGCCTATTCACGGCATTATTGGATATGATATTTTTAATAGTTTTGCCATAAAAATCAATTATCAAACTACAGAAGTTACGTTTTATCAAAAAGATATTTTTGCGCCTTCAAAAAAATACCAAACAACTCCTCTACTTATTTCTGGGCGCAAACCCTATATTTCTAGCATTATCAAACAAGAAAGTAACATTAAAAATGATACAATTAAGCTCAATTTGCTTATTGATACTGGTTCTGGGCAAAGTTTGATGTTGCGTAAAGAAACAAGTAATTTGATTACGCTACCTAAAAAGAAATTTTATACACAACTTGGTACAACTATTTCTGGCAAAATCTACGGAAATATGGGGCGTGTAGAAAACCTCAAAATAGGCAAATATGACCTACAAAAACTCATTACTTCGTATCCAGACAATCCAAATGATAGTATTTTTTATGATAACAATAAATTTTCAAATGGAAGTATGGGTATTGATATTCTCAAACAATTTGTGAGTGTTATTGATTATCAAAATAAAAAAATTCATCTCAAAAAGACGTTTGAATACAATAAAAAGAAAGATTATATTATTTCTGGTCTGACTATTGGCAGAGTTGCACCTGATTTTACAGAACTTGTTGTATTAGAAGTGCAAGAAGATTCTCCTGCTTATCAGGCAGGAATTAGAATAGATGATGAAATAACTTTTATTAATAATCAAATTATTTTAAAGCAAACCACCAATGAAATATATGGTTTGTTGGAAGGAAACGACAAATTTACAGTTAATTTAATAATAAAAAGAAAAAATGAAGGCTTACTCGTGATGAGTTATAGACCTAAAAAAGTATTGTAAATAAAAACCAAATTCATTTTTATTTATGTGTGTTAATCATATTTGTACCTAATTTATTGAAAACATTTGTACCTTTTATGTTGCTTGTTTCTGTTGTTTGTGTGTTTTTATCCATAATTGTTTGTATCCCTTGATAAGTCATTGTACCATTGGGCTGTATGATAGTAAATTGCTTTGATGTAGTTACCATACTAAAAGTTGGGTCATTTGTACCATTATTTTTTACGCAAGCCACCTCATTAATGCCTTCTAGTGTGATATAAATAGGGTCTCCTTTTGCAGATTTGCGGTGTGAGGCTGCAAATAAGATAAAATTTGTATCTCCTTGCCCTTTCATTTCTTCTTTAAAATTATCCAAAAAATAAAAACAGACCACTACATCAGGGGAAATATTATATTTCGCAACAAAATAAACATCTCCTTGATAACCAAAACTTACAGGGCGGTCTAGTGGTGATACCAAATAAAAATCACGGTCTGCAAGACTTACTAAATTTAGTTGAGAAAAATTTTCACGTTTAAAAAACTCTTCATCAATTTTAAGAGGTGTCGTAATATTAGGGAAATTGTTTAGAAACGTACTAAAAGATGTGATTTCTTCTAGTTTAGTATTTTGATTATTAAGGTTTTGTACTAAAATATGGTTAGTATTTGAAGAGAGAAAAATCAGCAGAAAGCAAATACCAAAGGGAAGAAAAAATAGGTATTTTTTCATATTTAATAAAATTTAAAAGTTTTTGATTGTAAATCTAATGCAAACATAACTAAAATTATTGTAATTATTATTTTAGAGAAAATTAAAAACTTGTGAATATTAAAAACTTATGCGTTATTTGTAGGATATTTTATTGTAATTATTTTTTAAATGAAAAAACTACTTTATAAAGCCCTTTTTGGGTATCTTTATTTGCTGTCTTTGTTGCCTTTTTGGCTACATCGTGGCTTTGCTAATTGTTTGTATTATTTGGTTTATTATCCTTTTAAATACAGGAAAGAGGTTATTTTGGGTAATATCAAATTGGCATTTCCAGAGAAAACCCTCAAAGAAAGACAACGGATTGCTAAAGATTTTTATTTGCATCTTTGCGACCTAATGACAGAATCCATTAAAGGGGTCAGTATGAACCAAAAAGACTTTGAAAAACATTATAAAGTCCTTAATTGGGAAATTTTGTTTGATGAGCAAAAAAAAGGAAATAGTGTTATTCTTATTTCTCCTCATACTGGCAACTGGGAATGGGTTTTTTCTTTGGTGGATAAACTTATGCCACCTGTTTTTGATAGTGTTTTTGCTATTTATCAGCCTTTGCAAAATCCATATTTTAATGATTATGTGCTAGAAACAAGGCAAAGATATGGCGCAAAACTTATTCCTATGCGAGAAACATACAAATACGTTTTGGAGGCACATAACACAAAAAAACAAATAGTTAGTTGGTTTGCTGCAGACCAATCTCCCTCACCTGAAAATGCCTATTGGACAGAGTTTTTGCATCAAGATACTGCTTTTCACGCAGGTTATGCACGTATAGCCACGCAAACCAACCAAACAGTAATGTTTTTGGATATAAAGAAAGTCAAAAGAAGTTTCTTTGAACTCACCCTAATTCCTATTGATTATAAAAATATAGGAAATCCAGAAACTGAAGGAAATACGCAAAAACAACAGGATTTTATTGTAGAAAATTTTGCCCGCCTTACAGAAAAACGCATCAATGAAAACCCTGCCTACTGGCTCTGGTCGCACAAAAGATGGAAACATAAAAGGAATAATTAGTTGTGAGTTGTGAGTTTTCAGTTGTGAGTTAAAATACAATTTATAGATATGGATTTATATGACAAATAAGAACGTAATAGTTGCTTTGGTGAAAGATAAAGCAGATTTTTTGATTATCCAAAATGAAAAATGGTACCGTATTCCTAAGAAAACTAAAATAACTCCGCCAAATGTCCGAAATAAAACTGCTGAATATATTGCATTTTATCAAACACAAAAATTTACAAAAGGCATTTCTCAAATAAAATATTATGCTAAAATTTTGGAAATTACAGTAGTTTTGAGAAAGGTTTTATTTCCACAAGAAGCAGAAAATTCAAAAAGTGAAGAAGAATATTATAAAATAAGTTTTGAGGAATTAGAGGAGTTAAAACAGCCAATAATAAGCCTTAGACACCGTTTTTTGATTTTTATAGCAACAACACTAGAAAAATTATTATCTTCAACAGAAATAAATGGGCTTTTTGATGGAAGTTATTTGGAAGATAAACTTTGGACTGCTTTGGTTGCGGAAAACCTCTTTCCAGAGCGTGAATATCACATAAAAACAGATGGCAAAGATTGGATTTTTGACTTTGCATTTTTCTGCAAAACTGGAAATATTGATGTAGAATGTGATGGAGATGAATTTCATACAAAATATGATGATGTAATGTATGATAAAGAACGTAATAATGAGGTTTCAGCAGTTGCTAATTGGCGAGTTTTGAGGTTTTCTACCAAAGACATTGAAAAGGAACTTGAACATACTATTTTGACCATAAAAAGGCAAATAGACAATCTTGGTGGACTTCAAAATCCCTTAAAGCCAGACGAATATAATTATGTTTCTAAGAAAAATGACCAACTAAATTTATTTTAAATAAAAATCTATCAAAAAAAATATTTTGGTAGATTTTTTTGTATATTTGCATTACTTATTCAGAAAGGCGGAGACATTGGGGTCTTTGATGCCTTAGCAACCGTTCCAACCTCTTGCAAATGCAAAAGGTTATCCCTCACAGGAAAATGGTGCTAAATCCCTCTAAACATCAAATATGATGCTTAGAAAGATAAGTAAGCTAGTTTTTTATGGCATTTTGCTTGCTTTGCTACACCCCAATTTTATTGCTTTTTGTAACCATTTTGATAAAAATATGGTTGGATATTTGCCACAGATACACAGATAAAATCTGTATTTATCTGTGCATCTGTGGCAACTAAGAAATTTTGTTAATCAAGAATTTTAATAAAAATAAATGACAATTCAAGAAATACTAAAAGAAAGAATACTTGTCCTAGATGGCGCAATGGGGACAATGATACAAGGATATAACCTTACAGAGGAAGATTATAGAGGAGAGCGTTTTAAAAATTTTCCTCACGACCTCAAAGGAAATAATGATTTGCTTTCACTCACGCAACCGCATATCATCAAGGAAATCCATAAAAAATACCTAGAAGCAGGCGCAGACATACTAGAAACCAATACTTTTAATAGTACATCTGTTTCTATGGCAGACTATCACATGGAAGATTTGGTGTATGAGCTTAATTTTGCCTCTGCCAAACTTGCCAAAGAAGCCTGCACAGAATATAATGCCATTACGCCTAATCAGCCACGTTTTGTAGCTGGCTCGCTAGGTCCTACAAGCAAAACAACTTCCCTTTCTCCTGATGTAAACAATCCAGGATATAGGGCTATTAGTTTTGATGAGTTGGTAGTGTCTTATACAGAACAAATACGAGGTTTGGTTGATGGAGGAGCTGATTTATTATTAGTAGAAACTATTTTTGATACTCTCAACGCAAAAGCAGCTTTGTTTGCTATTGAGAAGTTTTTTGATGATGCAACCACCCCCAGCCCCTCCTTTGAAGGAGGGGAGCAAAAAATTACCAGCCCCTCCTTTGAAGGAGGGGAGCAAAAAATTGCCAGCCCCTCCTTTGAAGGAGGGGAGCAAAAAGTCCCCCTCCTTTCTAAGGAGGGGTTAGGGGTGGTTAAAAAGTCTTTGCCAATTATGGTATCAGGAACTATCACAGATGCCTCTGGACGCACTTTATCAGGACAAACAGCAGAAGCATTTTTGATTTCTATGTCGCATTTGCCTTTGCTTTCTATTGGTTTTAATTGCGCTTTGGGAGCTGATTTGTTGCGCCCTTATTCTGAAGAGATTGCAGAAAAAGCTAATTTTTATACATCTGCGCACCCCAACGCTGGTCTTCCTAATGCTTTTGGCGAATACGACCAAACGGCAGAAGAGATGGCAGAAATTATTGAAGGATTTTTGAAAGATGGACTTTTAAATATCATTGGAGGTTGTTGTGGCACTTCTCCTGCACATATAAAAGCTATTTCGGAACTTACCAAAAAATATAAACCTCGTCAAATCCCTGAAAAAGATAATATTTCTACTTATTCTGGTTTAGAGCCTTTGCGTGCTGTGGCTGAAATACGTTTTATGAATATTGGAGAACGTACCAACGTAACAGGTTCTCGTGCATTTGCAAGGCTTATTAAGGAAGAAAAATATGAAGAAGCTCTTGCAGTGGCACGCTCACAAGTGGAAGGTGGCGCACAAATGATAGATATCAATGTTGATGAAGGAATGTTGGATTCTGAAGCCGTAATGGTTACTTTCCTAAACCTTATTGCCTCAGAACCTGATATTTCTAAGTTACCAATTATGATAGATAGCTCCAAATGGAGTGTTATTGAGGCTGGTCTGAAGTGCGTTCAAGGAAAAGCAGTTGTAAATTCTATTTCTATGAAAGAAGGAGAAGAAGAATTTATTAAAAAGGCACAACTTGTTAAAAGATATGGTGCAGCTGCTATTGTAATGGCTTTTGACGAACAAGGGCAAGCCGACAGTTATGAGCGCAGGATAGAAATTTGTGCTAGAGCTTATAAAATCTTAACAGAAAAAGTAGGTTTCCCTGCAACAGACATCATTTTTGACCCAAATATCCTCACAGTTGCTACAGGAATAGAAGAGCATAATAATTACGCTGTTGATTTTGTCAAAGCGACCAAATGGATTAAAGAAAATTTGCCGTATGCTAAGGTTTCTGGTGGTGTAAGCAATATTTCTTTTAGTTTTAGAGGAAATGAAGTGGTGCGTGAGGCTATGCACTCTGCATTTTTGTACGAAGCTATCAAAAATGGTATGGATATGGGTATTGTAAATGCTGGACAACTAGCTGTTTATGAGGATATTCCAAAAGAATTATTAAAACTTGTGGAAGATGTTTTGTGGAATAAAAACCCTAATGCTACTGATGCGCTTGTAACTTTCGCTGAAAACATCAAAGACAAATCAGGTAAAACACAAGAAATAGACCTTTCGTGGAGAAATGAACCTGTTGAAAAACGCCTTTCTTATTCTCTAATGAAAGGAATAACGGATTATATTGATATTGATACAGAAGAGGCACGCCTAAAATATGACCGCCCTTTGCAGGTTATTGAAGGTCCTTTAATGGACGGTATGAGCATTGTAGGTGATTTGTTTGGTGAAGGAAAAATGTTTTTGCCACAAGTTGTGAAGTCGGCTAGGGTAATGAAAAAGGCAGTAGCGTTTTTATTGCCATTTATGGATAGCCCCCTAACCCCCAAAGGGGGAACAAATACAATGCCCCTAACCCCAAAGGGGGATAATACAGAAAATAGTGTATTGCAAACACGTTTTTTAGATTTGGGAATAGCTTATGAAAATAATGTATTAAAAGTCCCCTTTGGGGATTTAGGGGCAACATTAGATGTTATTTTATCTCCTAAAATCA
Organism: bacterium; assembly: GCA_025362415.1. GTDB lineage: Bacteria > Bacteroidota > Bacteroidia > Cytophagales > Thermonemataceae > JANYGM01. Next base: position 2,195 of record JANYGM010000237.1, on the reverse strand, counting down.
ACGAAAGAAACGAGGCTAAAGGATTTGGTTATGAAACTGCAAATAAAACTGTATATAGTTCACTTACAAAATTCGCATCTACAAACAAAGCAAATCCAACACAAGCAGAACAAGAATTATGGAGTGCAATAAGTACTAAAAAACTAAGTAACTACAAGTTTAGAAGACAGCACATAATAGGTGAGTTTATTGCTGATTTTGTTTGTTTAAAAGAAAATTTAATTATTGAAGTAGATGGTAGTATTCATCAACTTCCTGAAAATAAAATTTCTGATGAAGAAAGAACAAAATGGCTCAATGAGCAAGGATTTAGTGTATTGAGAGTTACCAATGAACAAGTTTTAGGTAACTTAGACAATACCCTAAATATAATTTCGCTCATTATTGATGTATTAAAAGTCCCCTTTGGGGATTTAGGGGCAACAACGGAAGAAAATTCTGGCACAAAGAAAATTCTTCTTGCAACCGTCAAAGGTGATGTTCACGATATAGGAAAAAATATTGTAGGCGTTGTTTTGGCGTGTAATGGCTTTGAAATCATTGATTTAGGTGTGATGGTTTCTACTTCAAAAATTTTAGAAGAAGCAAAAAAACATAATGTTGATATCATTGGTTTGTCTGGTCTTATCACGCCTAGTCTTGATGAGATGGTTCACGTAGCCAAAGAAATGGAGAAACAAGGTTTTAAAGTGCCTTTGCTTATTGGTGGTGCAACAACTTCTAAGGCACATACTGCTGTGAAAATCTCACAACACTATTCTGGCGCAGTCGTACACGTACTAGATGCTAGCCGTAGTGTGCCTGTTGCTTCAAAACTTCTTACAAAAGAATTGGGCGAAAGTGATAAATTTATTGCTGACATAAAAGTTGATTATGACCGCATCAGAGAGGAGTTTTTGAATAGAAAACAAGATAAAAACTACATCACAATAGAAAAAGCGAGGGAAAATAAGGTTAAAATTGATTGGGAAAAAGCCAAAATAACAGAGCCAACATTTTTGGGAAATAAGTATTTTCATAATTATGACCTTGCAGAAATAGCCAAGTATATAGACTGGACACCTTTTTTCCAGACGTGGGAACTTCACGGCAAATATCCAGCTATTTTGGAAGATAATGTTGTGGGAGTTGAGGCTAAAAAACTTTTCAAAGATGCCAAGCAAATGCTTGCAAAAATCATCAAAGAGAAATCTTTGCAAGCAAATGGTGTAGTAGGTTTTTATCCTTGTAATACGCTTGATAATGATGACATTATGTTATATAATTTTAAGGAAACAGAAGTCGTTACAAAGTGTGATAAACACGGAAATCATACGCATAAACATTATGAGATACTTACAACCACCCCCAGCCCCTCCTTCAAAGGAGGGGAGCTAAAAACTCCCCTCCTTCCTAAGGAGGAGCTGGGGGTGGTTCAAACATCTTTATCAAAAGATATTTCCAACCTCAAAGAACTAGAAGAGAAACGTAAACAACTACGAAATAATGCTACCCCTGCTGAAAAAACTCTTTGGAAAGCATTGCAAAATAGTCAGTTAGAAGATAGAAAGTTTAGGAGACAGCATAGTATAGAATATTTCATACTGGATTTTTATTGTCCTTCTGAAAGAATAGCCATTGAGTTAGATGGTCAGGGACACTTTACATCATCTGGGCAAGAATATGATTTATTTAGAGATACAAGACTAGCTGAACTCGGTATCAAAGTGTTACATTTTGAAAATAAACATATTTTTGATAATTTGGAAAGTGTTTTGGAAAACATAAAACAAGGTTTTGGGTGGTATAAAGAATATTTAGCAACCACCCCTAACCCCTCCTTTGAAGGAGGGGAACTAAAAACCACCCCTAACCCCTCCTTTGAAGGAGGGGAATTAACTCCCCTCCTTCCTAAGGAGGGGCTGGGGGTGGTTAAAGATGCAGGGGCTGTTGTTCATTGCTTGCGCCAACAAAACCAAAAAGCAGAAGGACTGCCTAACTTTTCTTTATGTGATTTTATTGCACCAAAAGAGAGCAATAGAGTAGATTATATGGGTTTCTTTGCTGTTACGACTGGTATTGGCATAGAAAAATTGGTAGAAATGTACGAAAAAGACAATGATGACTACAATTCTATTATGGTAAAAGCCATTGCAGATAGGCTTGCGGAGGCATTTGCGGAGCTTATGCACGAGCGAGTACGTAAGGAATTTTGG
>JANYGM010000164.1 GCA_025362415.1 bacterium | reverse complement strand
CAAAACAATGCTTGGAAACTTAGATAATAGTGTTATTTTCAAAAAAGCCTTTACCAATTTAGTGGTTTTTAAGGCTTTTGTGCGTGATATTTTGGGTATTGAGGTTGATGTAGAAGTAATTGAAACTGAAAAAAAGTTTTTTCCTAAAATTGGACACGTTGATTTTGAGTTGGATATTTATGCAGAATCAAAAGATAAAAAAATTGCCATAGAAATACAGAAAGTAGAATATGACCAACATTTTGATAGGTTTTTGCATTATTTTTTGATGCTTATTGTAGAACAACAAAAATCAGCAAAACATTATAGAATTGACCAAACCGTTTATGTTATTGTCGTTTTGACTGCACCCTACACTATTTCAGAGAAAAATGGGAAACCTATTTTGGACGAATTTCTGCTACTAGATTTTAATATGCAAAATATCAATGGCGAAATTAGGGACTTATATGGGCATCAATTTGTCTGCCTCAACCCAAATCACCCAAACGAAAGTACACCACAGGCTATTAGAGACTGGTTAGATTTAATTTACCAATCTATTCACAACCCAGAAAGACCTGCACTTAATACTGGAAATGAAGGTATCAAAAAAGCAATAGAACTTATTGATTATGAGAATTTTACACCAGAAGAACGTACCGCATCAAAAAATAAAGAAGCCAATAGAACTATTGTAGCCACTTATAGAATGATTGAAAAAACAGAAATTGCTAAGGAAGGTATTAAAAAAGGCTATCCTAATGAAATTATTGCAGATTTAACAAGTTTATCAATAGAATTTATTGAAAATCTGAGGCAAGAACTTGATACTAAAACAGATGAATAATCAATTAAAAATTACAAAAAATTCAATTACGAATAAATAAAAACTATTTTTCAGTGCAAAAAAAACATTTTAACCACCATTATAACTATCATTATAATTCTTATTTATTTAGTTTTATAGCCCTTTTTTTATGTTTTTCTTCCTTGCAAATGCAGCTACAAGCGCAAATACGAGATGATTCTACACGTAATATTTATAGTACCAAAACTACTAAATATTTCTTGGAAGAAGATATTTATAATAATAAATCAGAAAAACGCTTTTTAGATACCTCCCTTGTGGATTATCACAAGTTTGATGCAGTAAGACAGAAAAATTTTCTTCTACAAGATTTGGGGCATAATTTGGGTACAGCAACCAAAAACGTCTTTTTTCTTGCACCTACACGTATAGGAACGTGGTTTGGCGCAGATGTATATGCACCTTATATTATCTCTGACCAACAAATTAAGTATTTTGATACTCGTTCCCCTTATACTAATCTTACCTTTGTGCAGGGTGGAAAAGGACAACAAATTCTTAACTTAGAATTTAGTAGAAACATCAATAAACGCTTTAATTTTGGCTTTTTGTATAGACGTGTCAATACTTCTAGGCAATATGCCTCACTTGGAAATAGAGAACTAAATGCCATTTTGGAGCAATATAACGCTACTTTTCATCTCAATTATTATAGCAAAAATGAAAAATATAGAATATTAGCACATTATGCACATTTTACTGCCCAAATGAAAGAATTAGGCGGAGCTTTCGTAGCAACAGGCAAAACAAGTGATGATATTTATACCTACAGTGAAGAGCGTTCACAGCTTTTGAAAGACCCCAAAAGTACGCAATTTCAAAATAAATTAAGGATTTATCAAGAATATAAAATTGATAATTTACTAAAAATATTTCTTACAAATGAATATTTTAGGCAAAGAGATGGTTATATTGATAGGAATTTAGCCGCAAACAGGAATTTTTATGGTATTGTTCCTGCTCGTTTTAAAACTGATACCACCAATGATGACTATAAATTTAGGGTTTTTACTAACCAAATTGGCATAAAAGGGCGCAAGAAAAACACTAATTATGTAGCTTATTTCAAACGTAGAGATTATAATATGGGCAAAACTGATTATGATAGTGTTTATAGGGCGCAATTTGCAGGTAAAAATGAAAATTATGTTGGTGGGCAAATCAGTTTTAATGTGTTGGATAGTGTGGCATTTTCTGCGGAAGGTGAGTATTTGATAGGAAAAGATTATATGCTTAAAGCTGAAATTAGTTCCAAATTTCTTAAAACAGCATTTTTTGGCGTTACTGCAAAAAGTATTTCCTTCTCTCCTACCATTATGCAACAAGAGTATGTAAGTAATACTTTTAATTGGAAAAATAGCTTTAAAAACACGCAAATAAACGAACTTTCTGGCTATATTTCTTACAAAAATAAAAAGCAAACACTTCATATTCAGCCATTTGGCAAATATCAACTTATCAATAATTATATTTACTTTACAAGAGATAGCAAAGTAACTGTTTCTCCTACACAAACCGCAGGAGATATTCAATTGGCACAAATTGGGCTTTTTGCACAATATAAACATAAAAAGTGGGTTTTTGAGCAAACCGCCTACTATACTCGTAATTTGGGCAGTAGTAATGTTTTGCGACAGCCAGAATTTATGTTGAATGCAAGTGCTTTTTTGGAAGGGAATTTGTATAAAAAGATACTTTTTTGTAGGATTGGGCTAGATTTCCATTATCAGTGGGAATATTTGGCTGATGGTTATATGCCTGCTTTGAAAACTTTTTATATCCAAAATGATGTCGTTGTGCGCCCCTATCCTCTTGTAGATTTGTTTGCAAGCACACGTTTGCAACGTGTGAGAGTATTTTTTAGGTTAAATAATTTACTTCAAGGCGCACTTCCTACACCCATTAACGGCTACAATACAACTCCTTATTATGCAGGTTTTCAAAGGACATTTTCATTTGGGTTTACGTGGTTGTTTTTTGATTAAAATAGCTCCTAAATCCCCAAAGGGGACTTTAATACAAAATTTAAAAGAAATATCACTAAAATATGCCTTTAAATCCCCCTTTGGGGGTTTGGGGGCTGAAAATATATGAAAGACATTAGCACATCAGAAGACGTTGAACTTCTTGTAAAAACTTTCTACAAAAAAGTTGTAGAAGATGAATTACTTGCGCCACACTTTGCAGGCATTGATTTTGAGGCGCATTTTCCTAGAATGATTGCTTTTTGGGAATTTATTTTGCTTGATAAAGAAGGTTTCAAAGGAAATGTTTTTGACAAACATACACACCTTAAAATAGATGAAACACACTTCAAACAATGGCTTTTTTACTTCCACGAAACTGTAAATCAACTTTTTGAGGGTGAAAAAGCTATATTTGCCAAACAACGAGCTGATTTATTAGGCTTTACTTTTCAAAGTAAATTAAAAAATATCAATGATATAAAATAGTAATAATGGAAAATAATCTTACAAACAATTATCTACAAGAAGTTTCTATAAAAGATAAAACTTTTATTATCAGGCTTTTAGAACTACAAGAAATGGAGCTTATGTTTCCACTAATAAGTATTCTTAATGAAAAGATGTCTTATGAATTGTTCCAAGAACGACTAAAATTGATTATTGATACAAATAAGTATCAATGTGTAGGTATTTTTGATGACCAAAAAAACCTCGTGGCTTGTGCTGGATTGTGGCAACTTGCCAAATTTTATATAGGAAAACATTTGGAAGTAGATAATGTAGCAGTTTTATCAGCATATCAGAATTATGGTTTAGGTACACAACTTATGAATTGGGTAGAAAACTATGCCAAACAAGAAAACTGTATTGCTGTTGAGCTAAACGCCTATGTTGGTAACGAAAAAGCCCATAAATTTTATTTTAATAGAAACTATAAAATTATGGGATTTCATTTTAGGAAAAATGTTTGATAGTGTTAAAAGCGAGTAATGCAAAAACAAGCATATTATTAAGTTTCTGTTTGAAAATCAACATAAAAATACTACATTTGCAGTAAAACAGTATTTAATTTTAAATAAATAAAATTATCAATACTTTGCATTTAATTTCTAATTCATAATTTCTAATTCATAATTAAAATAATGGCAACTATTTCAGATATTTCAAGAGGGTCTTTTGTTCGTATAGATGGTGAACTGCTACAAGTAATTGAGTTTCAACACCGTACCCCTGGCAATTTGCGTGCCTTTTATCAAGTCAAAATGCGCAATGTAAAAAATGGCAAACTAGCAGAAAACCGCTACCGCCCAAGTGATAGCGTTGAAATAGTACGTGTGGAAGTGAAAGAATACGTTTTTTCTTACAAAGATGGCAATAGTTATGTTTGTATGAACAACGAAACTTACGAACAAATTTATGTAAATGCGGAAAGTTTTGGTGATGCAGTACGCTTTTTGAAAGAAGAAACTATCGTAAAAATCAGTTTGGACGAAAATGAAACACCAATCAGTGCAGAGCTTCCGCTTTCTGTTGTTTTAGAGGTTACTTATGCAGAGCCTGGCATACGTGGAGATACTGCCAATAAGACATTAAAACCTGCCACTTTGGAAACTGGCGCACAAATAAATATTCCACTTTTTGTGGAAATTGGAGAGAAAATTAGGGTAAATACAGAAACGGGAGACTATATGGAAAGAGTAAAATAAGTAGCCCTACCCAAAGCAATGCTGTTAAGCTAATAAATAACACAAGTTATAAAATATTAAATTACTATCCTTAGCTTTTGCTACCGTACACTGTTTTAAAAAGAATTGTGGTCTGTACCGTAATGCAATGAAGGTCTGACCATAATTCTTTTTAAA
>JANYGM010000052.1 GCA_025362415.1 bacterium | reverse complement strand
TAAAGAATGTTAAGAAAAGCGTTAAAAAAGTAGCTTTTGGTGTTTTTGAGATTAGTTTGTTTGTATCACAAAAACAATATCAATTACAAATTAGCAATTACAAATTACGAATTATTTATAATTCATTGATTTGTAATTGATTACTTTTTATTTCTTATGACAAAAAAACTAATCTCAAAAACACCAAAAGCTACTTTTTTAACGCTTTTCTTAACATTCTTTACTTTTTTTATTCTCTCTAATGCACTTTTTGCACAATCTCTCGTGCAAGATTCTATTAAAGTTGATAAAAAAAATAAGACAATTACTGTTCCTTATCAACTCAAAAATGGAGAAATTATCAATGTGTATAATATTGATGTGTATTATTCTGGTGATAAAGGTAGAACCTTTTTAGGTCCTATCAAAAATGCCAAAGGACACGTTGGAGCGGATATTTTAGCAGGCGACAACCGCCAAATTCTATGGCAATATGGAGAAGAAGACAAAGAATTTAAGGGAAAAGATGTGCAATTTAAACTCATAGCTAACTATGAAACAAGTGTTTTTAATTATAAAAATGAAAATGCTCTGTGGAGGTCTGTGCTTTTGCCTGGTTGGGGCAATCCTTATGTGAGAGAATATAAAAAATTTAAGTGGAAATACCGTTGGTTGCTTACTACAGCAGCAGTTTATGGTTTGATAGGAGGAAGTTTTGTGCAACAAAACATAGCAGACAAAACTTATGATACTTATCTTAATTCTACTAATAATGCTGATGCTACCAAATCTTATGCTGATGCTAATAAACAATACCAAATAGCACAAGGTATGGCGGTGCTTGCTGGTGCTATTTGGGCTACAGATATTGTGCGTGTGGGTTTGAAAGGCAGAAAAAACCGTATAGAAAAAAACAGACTCTTAGAAAAAAACAAGAAAATGGATGCAGATGTTGGCATACAACTTGCACAAACTAGATTAGGACAATATTCTCCTGTGTTTAGTTTTAGCGTGAAATTCTAATCCAAAAATTGTCTGAATCACGGATTAAAAAATGGATTAACAGATGACACAGATTTGTTAAATATACTGCTTACACCTCAAAAAATAAATTAGGCATTTAATTCCTAATTCACAATTTCTAATTCCTAATTATTTAATTGTTATGAAAAAACAACTTATATTTTTCTTGTTTTCACTCGTTTTGGTGGTATCTTTGCAGAATTGCAAATATGCTAAAATAGATAGTATTGTAAATAATTCCTCTGAAGCAGGTTTTACTACTATTAACGCCAAAGGACGCATTATTGACTACAAAGATGACACACCAACAGCTCACGGACATTGTTACTCTACTACCGTTGAAATCCCTGAAATAGGACTTGCAGATACAAAAATCAAAGAAACACCTTACCAAAATGTTGATTTTGAGAGTAAAATAGACTCTTTGCTTTTTGATAAAGAATATTTTGTACGTCCTTATATGCGCAACGGAGATAAAATTGTCTATGGAGAAGTGCAAAAAATTACTACAAAAACGCCAGCCATAATTATTAAGAATTTTGTAGTGAAAGATAGTTTAACATCTCCAATGACTTCAGATTCTTTAATTTCAATAGATATTCTTACTAATGAACCTTCAATAGTGCTTCCATTTTCTACTAATGTAACTGGTAGAGAATATGGATTTGTATTTGGTAAAGCAGACTCCCTTAATATTACTAATATAAACATTACTAATGGATTTTTAACAAGTGGAACAGTGTTTAGAATTAGTTTCCCTTCTCCTCCTACTTATGTGATTCCACCAGCCAATAATAATAGAAGAAATCTTAGTTTAAGTTTAAAAAGAAGTAGCCCAACTCCCCCTAATAGCTCAACAGGAGTGATGTTTTTTGATTCTATTGCAGGAACTAACTATTTTGTAAGGGCATATTTAAAGTTAAATAGAGATGGTATTGCTAAATATTATTATTCAGAACGTATCAAATTTAGAATAAAATAAAACATTAAAATCTAATATTACAAACTATGAAAAAGCCCTGCTTACATAGTTTGTAATTGTTTTTT
>JANYGM010000018.1 GCA_025362415.1 bacterium | reverse complement strand
ACAAACTCCCCTCCTTCCTAAGGAGGGGCTGGGGGTGGTTATAGAACTTTTTTGCGTAAGTCCTATAAAAGTAACTATAAAAACTATCTAAGCACTTGCAAACTACCTTTGTACTCATAGTTTTCGTATTCTATACGGTAGTAGTACAACCCTGTTGCATAGTCTTTTGCTTTCCAAGAAAAATCTTCTTTATCAGATTGAAATACTTCTTTTCCCAATCTATTATGAATAGTTATTTTTTTGAATGTATAAAGACATTTAGCATTTCTGAGCATTGGAAGTGTATAATCATCATTTTTACCATCTCCATTTGGTGTAAATACGTTGATTGGCTGATAATCTGATGTAACACCATTATCTTCAAGGATAAGTTTTACTTTTACTGTTGTGCGTAATTTTTCACAACTTGCCCTCTCCTCAATGAAAATATCTAAGACAATTTCTTCTCTACGTGCATTATTACGCACCAAACTACACTGAGGTACCCAAATAAATTCTGCTAAGGCTACATCTTTTGTTATAGTTGGGAATGTGTAGCTTATATTTTTAGGTATAAAAGTAAAATACTCACCATCACTTGAGGCTCTTGCTCTGATACGCAAACTATCACCTGCATCTCTGCCTATAATAGTGAATCTTACACTATCTCCCACCGTTATAGGGCTACTAGTTGCGTTGATGCTACCATACTGGTCTACAATAGCTATATTTGTTGTGTTAGCAATCTCCCACTTAGGAGCAGGATTATTTCTTTGAAGTACCTTTAACCTTATTTTTGTAGTAGAAATATTTGCATTAGGGCAACTATTATCTGTAATAATAAAATCAAACTCATAAATATCAGTAGCATTTCTGCTGTATAAGCAGGGAGGCCAAGTAAGTTTTACTTTTCCTTCTCCAGTTACTATATTTAATGGTACACCACCTGGAGAAGTAGGATTTGGAGAAAAAATAGTATTGATATTCAAATCTTGTAAAGTGAAATTAGCACTTTGAGGAATAATATCTAATTTAGAGATTTGTTTTCCTTTGCTTCCTTTTATAATAAAATCAATAGAAGGTCCATTATTCAAATCTAAAATATAATCTCCTGTACTCGTTGTAGGAAGATTTGGTACACTTGGAACAGGTAAAAGCGCAGGGTCACAAGTAGCACGTACTAAATATTGAAACTCACGGCGCACTTCTCCTATTTTTACTCCATTGCGTCTTTCTGTACAACGAACTGAAAAAGCAAATAAACCAGCTGCATCAGGATTTACTATAAGTATGCCTGTAAGTCTATCAATACGCATTCTACGTGAAATAGATGCCGTACCAAAAATATTATCAAGCGAATAAGAACCTACAAATCCTGAGATAGTAGCAGGTGCAGTAGCCAGAGGCTCTACAAGGTCATATTCTAGTTGATCACCATCTACATCTGTTGCGCTATAATTAGCAGAAAACTCTTTATTGATACATAAATAATCTCCTTGTAACCCTCCAAAATCAGGAGAAGAGTTAATAAAAGTAGTAAATGGAGGAACTGCACTATTCGTAACACGAGGGAACTCAGTATAATACCCAAAACCCCCTGTATTTATATTCACAATAGCATTATTTCTAGCACTAATGAGTGATGTATCATTGAATCCTGTCACAGGATTAAATGTTCCAGTACAAGTGACATAATAGCCCATTGGGTCGTTATAAATAGCAGGGTCTAATACAACTTCCTTATCATACAAATAAATACCTGTATTTACTGTAGTCGCAGTGGGGCAACCTGTTGAAGTATTTGGGTAAATTGCACTTATGCGACTACGTTTTTCTAGGTATATGATAGCAACATTAAGTCCCGTTCGTATGCTTCTAATGGGAACATCAGCTAGTTGTGGCAAAGTTACACCACCATTAATATCATCATAGTAAAGATTAAAAACAATGCGGTAAAGTGGTCCAGCAGCAGTTTGGCTTCTAAAGACTACACGCAAATCTCCACCTACCAAGTGAGATGCGTATCCTGTTATGCTTGCAAAAAGTAGCAACAAGAAAAGATATATTTTTTTCATAGAAATTAGTAATTAAAGATTTGAGTTGATTTATTGGCTTTTATTTAGCACAAAGTAATTTTTTCCAAATATAAAGAGAATGTTACGAAAAAAAAAATTATTTTTGAGAAAAATATGAGAAATAAAAAAAAACTTCCGCTAATTACTGAAATCCGCATAGAAAAAGCGGTTTCTGGTGGCAAATGCTTACTTCGCTACAATGATACTGTTATTTTTGTAGAAGAAGGCGTTGTGCCTGATGATATTGTAGATTTGCAAATCATCAAAAAGAAAAAATCCTATTGGATAGGGCAAGTTGTCCGTTTTCATTCGTACTCAAAACTACGTGAAAAGCCTTTTTGTGCGCATTTTGGCATTTGTGGCGGTTGTAAATGGCAACATTTGCCCTACACAGAACAACTAAAATACAAAGAACAAGAAACCACAGATGCACTCACACGCATAGGAAAAGTAGCTTTGCCTAGTATTAAGCCTATTCTTGCATCTGCAAAAACACAGTATTACCGCAACAAATTAGAGTTTACGTTTTCCAATAGTCGCTGGCTTACAGCAGAAGAAATAGCTACAAAAGAGAAATTTGAGGCAAAAGTATTGGGCTTTCACGTTCCTAAACGTTTTGATAAGATTATTGACATAGAACATTGCTATCTTCAACCAGAGCCATCTAATGCTATTCGTTTGGCAGTCAAAAGTTATGCTTTGGAGCATCAACTTACTTTTTTTGATTTGAGAAAACAAGAGAATTTTCTGCGTAATCTAATTATAAGAACTGCTAGCACAGGTGATGTGATGGTCGTGATGTGTTTTTATTATGAAGACAAAGAAAATATTTTGGGTTTGATGAATTTCTTAAAAGACAAATTCCCAGAAATAACATCTTTGCAATATGTGGTGAATACTAAACAAAATGATACTATTTCTGATTTGGAGATACAACTTTTTGCGGGAAAACCTTACATTACAGAGGAAATGGAGGGTTTGTTTTTTCGTGTGGGTGCAAAATCATTTTATCAAACAAATCCAACACAAGCCTACGAACTTTACAAAATTGCTCGTGAAATGGCTGATTTACAAGGAAATGAAATAGTTTATGACTTATATACAGGTACAGGCACTATTGCTAATTTTGTTGCTAAAAAAGCTAAAAAAGTGATTGGTTTGGAATATGTGGCTGATGCCATTGAAGATGCTAAAATCAATTCTGAAATCAATAAAATAACCAATACGGTTTTTTATGCTGGTGATATGAAAGATTTGCTTACACCTGCGCTTATCTTGCAAGAAGGCACGCCAGACGTGATAATCACAGACCCGCCACGTGCAGGTATGCACGAAGACGTGATAAAAGTTATTTTGCAAGCAAACCCAAAAACTATTATTTATGTGAGTTGTAATCCTGCCACGCAAGCAAGAGATGTAGCTTTATTGAGTGATAATTATGAGGTGGTGGCGGTGCAAGCCGTAGATATGTTTCCGCATACCTACCACGTAGAAAGTGTCGTAAAACTTATAAGAAAAGAAATTAAACAAGAGATTGAAAATAAAGGTTTAGAAAATAATTGAAAAATATTTATGTAGTATTAAGATAATTTTACAGAATAATTATGTATTTTTGTGTAAAGTTTTCGTTAGTAGTCAGCTAAATATTTTTTGAACTTGATAAAATAAATTTAATAATAAAATTAACTAAAATCTAATATGAAAAGAATTTCTATTTTCCTATTGCTGATGTTTGTTTCTTTGTGTACGTTTGCACAAACGCAAAACATCATTAAATGCCATACGACAGAGTATATGCAAGAACTCCGCCGTCAAAATCCTAATCTGCCTACTGATGCAGATTTTGAACGTGATATGGCAACTTTGCTAAGACAAAGAGCCTTAAATCCTACAACTAATGCTCGTGTAGGTCCTTATGTTGTCCCTGTGATTGTTCACGTATTGCATACAGGGCAGGCTGTTGGTACTTCTCCAAATATTCCAGCAGCACAAGTACAATCTCAAATCCGTGTAATCAATGAGGATTTTAACCGTACTAATGCCAATGCAAGCACTTATTGGGGAACTAGAGGCGCAGGAATGCCTGGTGGCATTACCTTCAAATTAGCAACTGTTGATCCTACAGGCGCACCTCTTGCAGAAGCTGGTGTTGATAGACAAGTTATTGCAACGCAAGCAGGCTATGATAAAGCTTATATAGAT
>JANYGM010000015.1 GCA_025362415.1 bacterium | reverse complement strand
GTTGATATTTGTTACTTTTAGGACTTACGCAAAACCTATTAAAAACCACCCCTAACCCCTCCTAAAAAGGAGGGGGACAAACTCCCCTCCTTCCTAAGGAGGGGCTGGGGGTGGTTTTAGAACTTTTTTGCGTAAGTCCTATTATTGTTGAAATTGGACAAAAACGCTAAAATCAAAGGTGTCAAATCAAGAAAAATATCAATTTCGTGTACCGCTTTGTACGCCAAATTTGCAAGGAAATGAAGAAAAATATGTAGTAGATTGCATCAGAAGCAATTGGATAACTTCTGTTGGAAGTTATATTGAGCGTTTTGAGAACAGTGTGAGAGATTTTACAGGCTCAAAATATGCTGTTTCTGTGGCAAACGGAACGGCTGCTTTACATCTTGCACTCCAAATAGTGGGCGTACAAGTTGGAGATTATGTTTTTGTGCCTAATATTACGTTTGTGGCATCTTGCAATGCAGTTACTTATTTGGGTGCAGAGCCTATTTTAGTAGATATTTGCCCCCAAACTTGGCAAATAAATGAGAAGATAATCATTAATTTTTTAGAAAAAAGTTGCACTTTGAAAAATAAAGTATGTATTCATAATCAAACTGGTAGGCGTGTAAGTGCCATTATGCCTGTGCATACGCTTGGGAATATGTGCCAAATGGATTCAATAATGGCTATTTCTAAAAAATATAATTTGATGGTTGTAGAAGATGCCGCAGAAGCATTGGGTGCAAGGCAAAAAAATATGGAAAACACACACCACGCAGGTACTATTGGGCATATTGGCGTACTTAGTTTTAATGGAAATAAAATGATTACAACAGGTGGCGGGGGAATGTTACTTACTAATAATGAAGTATTTGCACAAAAAGCTAGGCATCTTTCAAGACAAGCAAAAACAGGTATTTTTGAGTATTCTCACAACGAAATAGGTTATAATTATCCACTTTTGAATATTTTGGCAGCTGTTGGGCTTGCGCAAATGGAACAATTAGGCAATTTTTTAAAACGAAAGAAAGAAATTGATACTTTTTATAGAGAGGAATTTAAGAATAATAAAAATATTGATTTCCAAGTAGTTAGACAGAATACAACGGCTAATAATTGGCTTTTTACGGCTACATTCAACAACAAAGAAGAAATTATAAAAATCTTGGCAGAAAAACAAATACAAGTGCGCCCATTTTGGCAACCAATGAATAAGCAGGTAATGTTTAAAAATAATATTTATCTAAAAACTATTGACAGTCAAGGAATTCCAAAGGATTTTTCTAATGAAATTTACCAAAAAACGCTTAGTTTGCCCTGCGGAACGCAAATCACACAAGAAAATCTACAAGAAATTGTGGATTTGATAAATAAAATTTAACAACAAAATATTATAAAAAAGCTTTTCCAATGTTTCTGAAAGAATTTGCACTTGAAAAATTGTGAAGTAAAGATTTTGATAGCTTAAAAATGCACTTTTAAGCATTATAATGTTATTGAAAAGCAAAGCAAATTCCAAAAAGAATTATTGGTCTTGTCCAAACAGTAAATAAGTCTATTAGAAATAGTTTTGCTTTCATTTGAAATTGTCAATTACCATAGTAGGCAACGCCTACGTGTTGCTGAAGATAGAAAATTGAAATACTGGCTGCCCAAATTAGTGACAGTTTTTATTTTTCATTGTTTATTAATTCCCAAATTTTGTCGTTATAATTTGCTTTTGTAATTCCTGTAAGTTTTTCAAGCGTTTTATAATAACTTTCATTCCCTTTTTCCCATTTACCACAAATCAATAATTCCCAAACAGCACTAAACCCTTTCTCTTTTTCAAGTTTTTTAACTATTAAGGCGTTCACAACATAATCAGCCATTAAATGCTTTTCTTGACTTTCTCCGAAATTAACTGAATTTTCTTTAACGTCCGACCAAATTGTAGTTTTGTTTATAGCCACTTTGTCTTTAAAAGTTTTTAAAATATCTTTCCAACTTATACCCCAACTACCACCGTAAAGATAGGCACAAGCTTCATCAACTGGTTTATAAACCTTACTTCTGGGAATGACTAAACTTAACCTGTCGTGCCATAAATCATGTGTGTCAAAATCATTAAAACTTGAATTATTATTGCCAAACACAATTAGTTTTCTGTCACCAGATGACGAACTCCAAACACTTTCAGTTTTTCCATTATAATCAGCTTTATAATCAACTCCTAAAAGTTTTTGCATTTCAATTATATTGTCGCATAAGTAATAATCTGTTATCTTGCTTGTTGCTTTCAGTTTTATATCAAAAGAAGAAGCCAGTTTATTAAATTCTTTTACTTTGTCTTTGTTGATTGTATTTTGATAATGAAAGATATTGTTTCCTACTTTTTCAACTCTCCAATTTTTGGTGTTTCTCAATAGTGGCGAAGAAAATGTAAATGAGTTATTTGTCTTGTGAGCAACAAATTCAAAACTTGCTCTTAATGATGCTGTATTTTCGCTTGTTCCAATGTACGCTACTTGAATTAAATAGTTATTATCTTTTTGTAAAACAACATTTGTCAAATACGGTTTATAGAAAAAATCATCTTTGTATTTTCCGCTTTTTTCAATTCCATTTATTTCGTCAAGTTGAATAAATGTTTCAATTTTTTCCTTGTCAAAAACGAATTTATTTTCTTCGTTTGGTTTTTGTGCGGATAGCAAAAAATCATTCAGTGAAGTTGTCAATACCTTACTTACTATACTATCTTTGGGTAAAATAATATTTGGATTTAGTCGCAAAGAGTTTGTCTGTGCATTTGCGAAAAGTGTCGCTAAAAATAATGCTGTTGTAAAAAATAATTTCATATTGGTATTTTGTTAAATGGTCTGTCTGAAGGATTTCAGTAAAATTGCCACTAATGTTAGTATTTACACATGGTTTTTGACTAAGAATATTACACTTCCTACGAAAGTCGGAACAGTATGGCAATTTAGCAAAAAAATGCTATTAAGACTTTTTTTAAATTCTTTTCCCTATTTCTCCCAAAATAAGGTCAATAGCCAAGCCAAAAAGCACACCAAAACCAAAACCATAATTGATAAGCTGGCTAAAATACTTGCCTGCAAAGCTCTCAAACAACTTTTCTACTTCTTTTGGGTGCATTGCATTGATTTCATCAACCACAATTTTTTGCAAATCAATGGTTGCCAAAATAGCACCAATATTGTCTGCCAACGACTGAAAAGCAGCCTCTGCAGTTAGTTTGAGCGCAAAATCTTTGGTTTCATTATCCAAATTGCTATTCAACAAATCAAGCGTATTATGGGCAGTTTGCCTTACTTGTTCCATCAAAAAATCTTTTACCTCCGTTTCTCCAACAAGGTTTTGGAAAGTTTCCAAAATATTGTGTTTAAGCGTTACAATGTCCATATTTTCAGAAAGAGGTTTGTTTTTCACTCGCACAAAAAACGCCTCAACAAGTGCTGTTTTTTGCTCCTGAAAAGCACGAGAATTAAGCAATGGTACAACAATTCCTACTGCCAAATCATTGATTTCTGTATTAGAAATGCCATTTAGAAAGGTTTGTAAAGGCATTTTTGAGAAAAATTGCCAAGCATTTTGAAACAAAAATTTGCTTAATTTCTCTGTGATTTTGGTTTTGTTTTCCTCTGATAATTTTTCTTTGAGAGAATTTTGCACAAACTTAATTTCATCATTCAAACGCCCAAAAACTGCTTTGATGTCGTTTAATTCTAAAATTTCTAAAAATTTACCTATTTTTTGGTCTAAAATACTGTGTTCTAAGATGTTTGGAGCAGCTTTTTTGATAAAATCCTGCAAATTAGCATTTTGAGAAAGATTTTTTAGCCTTGTGCGTAAGTCATCTTGCGACACTCGCACATTTAGGCGTGAAAGTTTTGTTTCTCCAAGTGCGTCAATTTCAGTTAAAACTATCTTTTCAAGCTCTGGAAGGCGTTTTTTGAAAAAAAACGGAATGCCTGACTCCGCAAGTTCCATTACCGTTTCTTTGATTGTACCTTTGTACATATAACTTGCCATATTAGCATCATAAGCACGCTCATATACGTCATCTGCAAGGGTTTCTTTGTTGGTTTCTAGCCATTTGATGCCTTTTTCAAGGAGATTTTGAAGTACATCTTTAGCAGATTTGCGCCCAAAATTTATCAGTTGTCCACCAATTAAATCCTTAATCTGACGTTCTGGGCTAATTTCTTTGGATATTTTGCCAAAAACTGCTTCAAAAATGATATTTTGTGTTTTTTCTTCTGCTAATTTTTTCAATAAAAAATCAGAAAAAAGCGTTTTTATTCCTACAACTTGTTCATTTTTAAGTAATTGAGGAATTTTTTTCTCTTTAATTTCTTCATAATTTTCAGAGAAATTAGTAGCTATTAGTTTTATTGTTTCTGGTAATTTTTCTTCAGAAACAACCAAATCAAAAGCATTTTCTAACTGATTTTTTAGTTTACTTTCCAGTAATTTATACAGATTTTTGACAATAGAAATAGGCAAAAGAGCTTTCAAAGGCATATTTTCTGCTATTTTTGTATCTAAAAAAACTTTTACCTTCTCCAAAACACGTTCTTGGAACGCCACTTGCGTAAAATAGTGGTTTATTCTGTATTTGAGGTAGCTTGTATCAAATTGCGCCAATGTAAAATCCTTAGAATTTTCTATCATATTAGCTACTTCGTGCTCAAAAAAACCAAGATTTGCCTCAAAATATTGGTAAGCATTTTCAGCTGTAAAAGTGGCTGTTTTGTCTTTATTAGCAATATTTAGGCGGTTTAATATTTCATAATCATCTTTTGAAAGAAAATTAACCAGCGCAGACTGTATTTGGGTGCGTTGTGCCTGAAAACCACCAATCAAGGTATCTTTATTGAGCAAACTTTTATCAATAAATCTACCCATATTTTCTGCAAAACGTGCCTTGTTTTTGGTGATAATTCCTGGCGTAAAAGGCACAGTAAATTTCCCAATTTTAGTGGCTTTGTACGGTCTAAAAATCATTTTTAGGGCGAGCCAATTTGTGCCATAACCCGTAATTCCGTAAGCTAACCCATTGACACTCCAAGTAATAGCAGCATTATCAAACGTAGGCAAAACTGCCAACGCTCCACCTGTAATACCTCCCAAGATTGCGCCCAACATATTGATTGGTGCAAGTTCCTTGCCCA
The DNA here is from genome assembly GCA_025362415.1 of bacterium. Classification (GTDB taxonomy): domain Bacteria; phylum Bacteroidota; class Bacteroidia; order Cytophagales; family Thermonemataceae; genus JANYGM01. The sequence goes on along the minus strand of JANYGM010000015.1, from coordinate 10,620 downwards.
TAAAACTCTCTACCATATCCCTGATTTGTTCAGGCGGAAGAGGTTTAAGATTTTGGCGCACAATGTCCTCTATTTTTCCTTCAATAAGTAGCGGTAAATTGTCCAAAGTGGCATTTTTGAGGTATTCAGATAAACGAGGATAAAAATTTTCTGCAGTATTCAGTTTCTCCAAAAAGCTATGCAAAGGCGTTTCTTTGAAGTTTTGGAATTGTTCTGCTACAAATTTATCCGTTTTTTCCAAAAGCATTGGCAAAAACTGTAATGCTTTTTCTTCAGAAATAAGTGAGCTAAGTGCTTTATCATCAAGTTCTTGCGCAAGTCCCAACGCAATAAATCCATTAAGATTATCTTTTTGGTCTTTCAAAATACGCAAAATGCCAGCTTCTATGGTATCTGCATATTGAGCAATTTTTGCAGGTGGAATGAGGGCGTTTAAAGGCAGTTTTTGAAGTTTCAAAACGCTGTTTTTGACTTCATCAGAGAGTTTTTGAGCTATTTTTTCACTATAAATCTGTTCATTTTTGAGATTTTGAACGGCTTTATCCAACTGTAAATTTAAGAAACTTTCCACACGTTCTGCACTTACAATAGTGCTAATTTTGTTATCTAAAAGTACCTCCAAATTATCCAAAGGCATTTTTTCTAACCAATTTTTGAGATTATCAGCTAAAAGTGTATTCAAATTTTCTGTAATTTTTTCTTTCCCAATTTGTGTTACAATTTGCCCTATAGTATTGATTTTGAGATAGTTGATTATCTCTTCTGTAAATTTTGTGGCAAGTTCATTAGAATTGTATTTTTCCAAATAATCCACCACACGTTGCACTATGCCCGCTTCCTCGCTCACGCTACCCACAAAAATATCCACAAGCCACTCTTGTAGCTTGTATTTTATCTTATCTCTAAAAGTTTCGTCAATCAAAAAATCTATCCTACTCTTCTGCTGACGCACAAATTCTATGACTTTTTCAAGCATTGCAGGGAGTTTTTCTTTTAGAAAATCCTCCAAATTAGCGTTCAAATCCTTAGAAAGAAGCTCAAAAATAGTAGTTTTTTCATTTTCCAAAACGCTAGTAATAGCACTAGACAAACTTTGAATAAGGTTTTTGCCCTCATTTGTATCTAAAAGCGTGACAAGTTCTGTTTTTAGGGCATTGGCAAGTGCAAGCCATTGCGTAGGTGCAATAAGATGCGCAAAAGTCTTTTCTGTGAAGTTTTGAGCAAGATTTTTAGTGATTTGTTTTGTATTGATTTCTCCTAAAATCTCTTCTAAAAGTGCATCTAATGCATCTTTTTGATTGTAGATAATGTGTTGATGCAAATTGTGGGTAGCACGAGAGAATTTGCCTGCAATTTTCTCAAAAATGCTGTCAGGCACAAATTCATTAAGGTTTTTTGCTTGCATTTCTGCAAAAAGAAGTTCTATAAAATCACTAATTTGATTTTTGCCAAGCTCTTCTGTAAGCACACTTGCAAGGTTATTAGCAACTAATTGCAACTGTTTTTCAGAAAAAAGTTGCTTGAATTTGATTTTTTCCAACAGAAAACCAATAATATTTTGTGCAGGAGTAGAGAGATGTTTGACAAAATCTACCCTAATATTATCAAAAGATTGTTCTATTTTTGGGGTATCTTTCAACAAAAAATCTTTTGGAATAGCATTTGAAAGCCCTTTTTGGAAAAAATCTTCTACTGTTTTGGTGAGCGCTTGCGCAAAACGGTCGTTGCGCAGTTCTTGTTCTATGGTGTGGTGGTTAATTATATCACGCTCAACGAGTTTAGCAATATTATCTACAAACTCTGAATGCGTTTTCAGGACAATTCCGCCTAGTCCTAAATATTCTTTAAAAAGCATTTTTACTGCCAAATCATTGGTAGCATAGCCTACAACCGCTCCAGACGTTATTTTTGAAAGAAGAGAGAAGAAATCCATAAATAAAAATTATTAAATAATAATAAAATGAGTGTTCAAAAACTGTTTAAAGTTTGCTCAAATTTAACATAAAATTTTAATATAAATGAGTTATTAAAATATTTGGGTTTAGCAAAATATTCACCTCAATAAAATCAACATTTACCTAGAAAACAGATATATTCACCCTCTAAAAATCCAATATTATCCAATCTTAACATAAGATAAAGACTATTTGGAATTACTTTTGTGTTATAAAATAAATACAATAATATTGGTATAAATTTCAAAATATAGCCCTTTTAGGCTATTGACAACATCAAATAAGAAGTGTATTTTTGTGCTGCATATAAAAGTAATGCAAAAATTGATATTTATTGCACTAAAATAATAAAAAATAGTACAAATCTAAGAAAATTACATTATTATAAATTTTTTAGTTACTTTTTCTATTACAGCTACATTAACGAATAGATTACAAATCCAACAAAAACAATATCATTTACTCAAAAAACACAATGAATAAAAAATTTACTTATATAATAACACTTTTTATAGTGTTTTTATCTCTTTTCTACACAAAAATACAAGCCCAGACTATCACAATGGGAACTATTACAGGCTCTCCTTTTTGTCATGGCGCAGGTTTTAGCGTTCCATATACAACAACAGGCGTTTTTGGTGCGAGTAATACATTTTATATAGAAATGTCAGACCAATTTGGGAATTTTCCTACTCCATTTCCTTTTGTAGGAAGTATCAATGCCACTACAAGCAATAGTGTATTTTGCACAATGCCTCTTGCGGCACCCGCAAGCAGTTTGTATAGGTTTAGGGCAGTTTCTAATAGTCCTATTGTTACAAGTGGAAATGTCAGTAATGCCGTTACTGTACAACTTCCACCAGGGAATCCTGCAGGTTTTGGTACAAATCAATGGAACGCTTATGCTTTTTCTGATAATAATTTTACTACTGCCAATTATGCAGGTTCATTTGTTATTCCTACTGTAGATTTTAATACACAAGGATTTTATAATGCCAATGCCTCTCCTTCAAGTGTTGCAGGCTATTCTGGTTGTGCAGTTCCTGTTGATAATCATTCTGTTAGGTTTAAAAGAGCTGGTTTTCCTTGTGATTTTTATCAAATTGATATTCCTGCTTTTGATGATGGAGTAGAAATTCTCGTTAATGGAACATCACTTTATACTAATGGAACAGCATCAACAAATATTTTTAATGTTGCTCGTGTTTTTTTGGGTGCAAATTCTACCGTAGAAGTACGTTTGAGAGAGTTTACAAGCACAAGTAATCTGGCTATTCGTTTTGTGCCTGTTCCTGCTATCCTAACTTCTCCTATTGTTTATAAATGTAGTGCAGCAGCCGTTACTTTGATGGCTACATCTAGTCAGGCAGGGGTTGCCTACTCTTGGACACAAGCAGGAACGCCTATTGGTTCTCTTGCCAATGTAACTGTAAACCCAGTAGCAAATACTACTTATGTGGTAACAGTAACAGACCCTGCAAATCCTGCAACTTGTTCAAAATCAATGAATGTAGATGTAATTATATCTGGTGGAGCGGTTACTACTGTGAATCCTGCTAATTTTGCTTCTTGTGGCAATAGCGTTTTAGGTTTTCCGCTTACGGCAAGTGGCGCATACACTTATACGTGGTCACCTGCGACAGGACTTAGTGCAACCACAGGAAGCACCGTTATTGCAAGTCCCACAACAACAACTACTTATACTGTTATTGGAAATAATGGTTGTGGCGTTACCTCTAGTGCAACAGTTACAGTTACTATAGGAAATGGCGGCGGAAATCCTGCAGTTTTTGGTACAAACCAATGGAATGTTTATGCTTATAATGGCTCTAATTTTGATACTTATGCAGGATATTATGTAGAACCTAGTTTTGGTTTTGATTCTGCACCACGTTGGGCAGGTGGTGGTGGAGGCTCTCCTTCTTCTGCATCTGGTTATGTAGGTTGTGATGTTGGCGTTGATAATCATTCAGTTATCTATAAAAGACAAGGTTTCCCTTGTGGGCGTTATCAGTTGGATATTCCTACTCATGATGATGGCGTTACTGTTTTTGTGAATGGTGTACAAATATTTCAGCATATTGGGTGTTGTGATGCTCATACAAATATTTGGACAGGCTTTTTAGATGCTACTTCTACTATAGAATACCGCTGGCAAGAAGGTGGCGGAGGCTCACAAGGTGCGCTTAGTTTTACACTTTTGCCCACAACATTATTCAATACGGCTTCTGTAAGTGTCTGCCCTGTTATTAACCAAACCGTAACTGCTAATTTTATTGCTGGTGCTACTTATGTATGGAACAACACCACACCTGGTTTTGTATCTGCAAGTGCTAATGTACTTACTGTTAATCAGCCAAATGGAGCTACACGTACCTACAATGTAGTTGCTACGCTGAATGGTTGTGCTTATCCTGCATCTATTATTGTGAATTTTACTGCTACAAATCCTATTGTTAGTATTACTGCACCTATTACAAGCATTTGTGGAGGAACTCCTGTAACACTTACGGCAAATGGTGCAACTACCTACACTTGGTCGCCTGCGACAGGGCTTAGTGCCACTACTGGCGCAAGTGTTACGGCAAATCCTACTACTACACAAACTTATACAGTAACAGGATTTAATGATTGTCTTTTTTCAAATACAGCAACCGTTACGGTTACAGTTCCTACAAGCCCTAGTACATTCCCATTGAATACGTGGAATGCTTATGTTTATTCTGGAACTGGTTATAATGCTAACGCTACTACTGCAAATCCCCCTCTTACTGCTTATCAAGGATTTTATACAGAAAATACACTTAATTTCTTTTCTGCTAATGTTTGGGTAAGCGGTGCAAATGGTACACCTTCATCTGTTGCAGGTTATGTTGGTTGTGCTGTTGGGGTTGATAATCATTCTGTTGTTTATAGACGACAAGGATTTCCTTGTGGATATTATAGCTTAGATGTTGTCCACGACGACGCAGTAGTGGTTTTTGTTGATGGAGTGCAAGTTTTTTCTAACGGTGGTTGTTGTGTATTGCGCCCTAATGTTTGGACAGGATTTTTGGGTGCAAATTCTACCGTAGAACTCCGCTGGACTGAAGGTGCAGGTGGTTCTTATGGAGGTATTACTTTCACAGAAAACTCGCAGCCAACGCTTTTTAGTAGTCTACCAAATAGTGTAACAATATGTGAAGGATTAACGCCTACAAGCTCATCAGCAACACTTACTGCTAATACTGTGGCAGGTGTAACCTACAACTGGACTGTTACTACTGGAACACTTACTTTGAGTGCTGCCACAGGCACAAGCATACAAGTATATGCGCCTCCAGGCTCTACTGGTACAGGTTCTGTAACTTGTACGGCAGTAGTGGCAGGTTGTAGTTTTCCAAAAGTTATTAACTTTAACATTAACCCAAACCCAACTACGGCAGTTATTTCTGATAAAACAAGTATTTGTTTGGGAGAAACTATTACTCTAAGTGCGACAGGTGCAAATACCTACGCTTGGACGCTCACAACAGGAAATACTGCAACTGCAGGTTTGTCTGCAACTACTGGTTTTGGTATTACTTCTACGCCTACACTTGCAGGTACATACACCTATAGCGTGGCAGGAAGCAACAACTGTAATACTATTTCGGCAACTGTTACGGTTACGGTTTTAGGTCCTACATTAGCACAAGGAACGCCAGGAACAACTGCTACAGGCGGTTGGAACGTGTTTTGTTATGCAGGAAATGGTAATAATCTAGTTGGGTCTGTTTATAAGGGACATTATACAGAATCAAATATTTCTTTTAATTCTCTTGCTCGTTGGGGAACTTTGGATAGCCCTTATCCGCCTGCTGGTGCGCCTATCTCTACGTATGTGGGTTGTGAAGTGCCTGTTGATGTGCATACTTTGAGGTACATAAGAACTGGTTTTCCTTGTGGAAATTACAAAATAGATGTACCTTACCACGACGACACTTATCAGCTTTTTATTGATGGTGCAAAAGTGAATGAGCATTACGGCTGTTGTGATAGCCATCCAAACGCTTGGAATGGCTTACTTACGCCTGCTTCTATTGTAGAATTTAGATGGTACGAAGGTAATGGTGGCTCTTCTGGTGCTTTGAATATTGGTTTTTCTTTTACTGGGGTAACTACTACTACTTGGACTGGTGCAGTGAATAATAATTGGTTTGACCCTGCTAACTGGTGCGTAACTGTTCCTGATGCTACAACAAACGTGATTATTCCGCCAAATGCGCCCAATATGCCTATAATCAATGCGGCAGGTGCGCAAGCCCTTAATATTGACATTAATAGCTCTGGTGCATTGTCTGGTAGTTTGACTATTTTGGGTACTAATTCTATGAATATATTTGGTAATTTTACTAATAATGGTGTTTTTGTAGCTAATAACAGTACCGTTAATTTTGTAGGAACTGCCCCCGCAACCATTGGAGGCACAACTGTAACAAATTTTAATAATCTTAATCTAAATAGTACACAAACGGTTTCTTTAGCAAATCCTATTCAAGTAAGCGGTATTTTGAGTTTGAATAACACACAATTAAGTCTAAATAATCAAACTTTGACTATCAATAATCCAAGTCTAACGGCTATTACACGAGGTAGTGGTTTTATTATGAGTGAAACAAATGCAGGTACAAACGGAAGTATTTTGTGTTGGAATGCAGGCACTACAATAGGTAATTTTCAATTCCCTTTTGGCGTGAATAATTCTGCAACTGGTTATATTCCTGCTTTTTTCAATAAGAAAACGGCTACTAATTATAGCATTTGTATGTCCACACGTACCACAGGGACAAATAATTTGCCTATTGCAACAGGTGCAAACCTACTTAATATTTATGGGTTTTTGAATGGTGAAAACGTAGTGGATAGATGGTGGGACATCAATACAAGCCTAAATCCGCTTCCTTTAGCTGATGCGGCTGATATTACGTTCACTTACAGAGGTGCAGAAAATACAACTCCTGCAGCAAATACAGGAATATTGGCTATACAGCATTTTGACCCTATTACTGGACTTTGGGAAATTCCATATCCAAGTAGCACAACAGGTGTAACGGCTGGTACTTCAACCATTACGGCTACAAATGTGCGCAAGTTCTCGCCACACGTAATTGTGCCTATTATTACGCCTTTGCCTATTGAGCTTTTGTATTTTTCAGCAAGGAAAAACAACACAAATACAGCAGTAGATATAAATTGGGAAACAATCACAGAAACCAATAATGCATATTTTGATGTAGAGCGTTCTAGTGATAATGTGCGTTTTGAACGTATAGGAACGGTTTTAGCTAAGAAAACAACAGGAAATAAAACTTATAATTTGACAGATAAAAATCCTCTTTCTGGAACGTCTTATTATAGACTAAAACAAGTTGATAATGATAATAAAACGGCTTATAGCAAATCTGTAAGTGTTAATTTTGGAGAGAAAAATACTGCTACTTTGGATATTTCGCCCAATCCAACCACACAAGATAATATTGGCTTGGCACTTTATGGAGAAAAAGAAGAAAACTACAACCTTAGTATCAGCAATATGGAAGGAAAAGTTATTTTCACTCAAAACATCAAAACAGACGTTTCTGGTAGATATAAAGCTACACTAGCAACACAAACAAACCTCGCACAAGGTGTGTATGTGATGAAAGTAGTTTCTGAAAATAATGTTTTTGTGAAGAAAATAATTATTCAATAAATACTTTTTGTAGAAATCTTTTCACTAAAAAATCCCTTTCAAATTTGAGAGGGATTTTTTGATGTTTCTTAGTTTGTGATATACAACACCTACGCAGATTTTCCTACTGGTAAATGGTGTCATTACTCCGTATTTTATTTCTATCAGAATAATAATAGCTCAAAATATCTTTTAATTGCTATATTTGTACTTTAAATTTATCAAAATGATGTTAAAAATGAAATATTTTGTATGGATTGCTGTTGTTTTTTTCTTTTTTTCTTGTGAAAATAAACCTACTAACCAATCAGAAAAAATGAAAAAAAGCCTTAAAACAGGTACTTGGCGTGTTTCTTTGGCAAGTGAGGGCGGAGAAATTCCGTTTATCTTGAATATCAAAGAAAACCTAGTAGAAAGCCATATTATAAATGCAGAAGAAAAAATAATTTTGGATAAAATTATCCAAAAAGAGGACTCTATTACTATTCCTTTGCATATTTTTGATGCTGCACTCATTGGCAAAATGCAAAATGATACGCTTTTCACTGGTGTTTTTCGTAAATATTATGCACCCACAAAAGACCAGCCTTTTTCAGCGTATTTTGGGCAAAATTACCGCTTTGCAAATACACAAAAAAATATTTCAAAACCTGCTTCAGTGCCTAATTTTAATGGAAAATGGGAAATAACTTTTACAGATAAAGACAAAAAAAGTTATCCTGCGGTAGGCATTTTTCAACAAACAGGAGAAAATATTACTGGAACTTTTTTGACAGAAACAGGTGACTACCGCTATTTGCAGGGTAATATCCTACAAAATGAAGCCTTACTTTCCACTTTTGATGGTAATCACGCTTTTTTGTTTAAGATAAAAATAGACGAAAATTCAAAAGATGAAAAAATAACAGGTGAATTTTGGTCTGGTGCATCTTACAAAGAAACTTTTGTAGGAAAGAAAAATGCTAACGCTAAACTGAAAGATGCTTTTGCACTTACTTTTTTGAAAAAAGGTTATGACAAAATAGCTTTCAAATTTCCTGATTTGAATGGTAAAATGGTATCATTAGATGATGAAAAATACAAAAATAAAGTAGTTATTTTGCAGATTTTTGGGAGCTGGTGTCCAAATTGTATGGACGAAACCGCCTTTTTAGCAGATTGGTACAAGAAAAATAAAAATCAAGAGGTAGCTATTATTGCTCTCGCTTATGAGCGCAAGGCAGATTTTGAATATGCCAAAACAAATATCCAAAAAGTGCAAAAAAGATTTAATGTAGAATATGATTTTTTGGTGGCTGGCACAAACAACAAAGTAGAGGCAGCCAAGACTTTGCCAATGTTAAGCGAAATTTTAGCTTTTCCTACCACCATTTATATAGACAAAAAAGGCACAGTACGTAAGATTTATACAGGTTTTAGTGGACAAGGGACAGGAGAATATTATACCAAATTTGTAGAAGATTTTAATGATTTGATGAGTAAAATGCTTAAAGAATAGATTTTGAAGTGTGAAGTGAGTAGTGAAATAGTGAGTAGTGTTTTTACGTAAATTAAATAACGACATTGATAAATTGTATTCAGCCCTAGCAGGGCGTTATATTTATAGGAAAATAAGTGTATTTTGTATTCCGCTCCAGCGGAGCGAGATATTTATGACACTATAACTATTTTTATAGCCATTTGATTTATCAAGGATTACGAAAAAAATATAACAAATTAACAATGTCGTTATCTAATTATAAATATATGAAAAGAGAAGAAACCATTGATTTTAATATAAAAGCGGCTTGGCACGCCATTTCACGGTTATATAATGTAGAGGCAAATCTTAATGATATGACTACATCAATAGGATTTATTTTGCTTAATATTGACTCTGAAAAAGGAGAATCTGCCACAAAAATAGCTCCTTTATTGGGTCTAGAGGCTCGTAGCATCACACGAACCCTCAAAAATATGGAAGAAAAAGGACTAATTTATAAGCAAAAAGCCACCAAAGACAAACGTGGTATTCGTGTGTTTTTGACTGATTTGGGAAAAGAAAAAAAGGAGATTTCTCGCAAAACTGTACTTAATTTTAATTTTCAAATGCAGGAAATGATTGATAAAGATGAACTAAAAACCTTCTTTTCAGTTATTCAACAGATAAATAAAATTATAGACGAGAAAAAAGTTGTGTTTTGATTTCGTTAATCAATAGCCGCAGGGTATAAAACCCTGCGCTATTGATGGTAAATATAATATGGTTTAAATCAGTAACGTGGGGTTTTATACCCCACGAACAAAAACAAAAGATATGCCTGATTTTGATGTAATTATTGTTGGTGGTGGACTTGCTGGGCTTACTCTTGCGCTTGCACTCACACGCACAAATACACTTACAAAAGCAGGAAATCCAATAAAAGTTGCTGTTTTTGAGAAAAAAAACTATCCTTTTCATAGGGTTTGTGGCGAATATATTGCTATGGAATCATGGGCGTTTTTGGAGCGTTTGGGCGTGCCACTTACAGATATGCAACTTCCTAAAATCAATAAATTACGTGTTTCTGCGCCAAATGGCAACTATTTTTCTGATGAGATGACAAGTGGAGGTTTTGGGATTAGTCGTTATACTCTTGATAATTTGCTTGCACAAATTGCGGTTTCTCAAAATGTAACACTTTTCCAAAATACAACAGTTGAAAATGTTGTGTTTTTGGAAGATAAAAATGCTCAAATAATTACTTCTAATGGCACTTTTGGTGCAAAAATTGTCTGTGGTGCATTTGGCAAAAAATCAAACCTTGATGTTCAACTCAAAAGGGAATTTGTAGAAAACACAAAAACCGCTACTCAAAATTATGTTGGTGTAAAATATCATATTTCGTTAGATAATTTTCCAAAAGATTTGATAGAATTGCATAATTTCAAGAATGGCTACTGCGGAATTTCTGCTATTGAAGAAGATAAAACTTGTTTGTGTTACCTTACGAC
>JANYGM010000012.1 GCA_025362415.1 bacterium | reverse complement strand
CAAACTACCAGATGCCACACAGACAGGCGCAAACACCTTTGGCTGTATGCTAAACGGCAATATCTGGGTAGCACAAGGAAGTAGTGGAGGTTTTAATCCTGCGCAACTCCCCAACCCTTATTTGGGTTATGATGCTACTTATGAGGGTGGACAACTAGATTTAGGTGGTAGTATTGTGTTAAATGATAAATCTCAAAGTAATATTCTTATAACAGGAAGCAATATTAGTGCTTTGGGAGAATATACACCTAAAAATAGTAATATATCATTTGTTTACCGAAATCTTGTTAATGTAGATGAACCATTTTTTTATTCTAATGAGGGTATTCCAAACTATAAATTGGTTATTACAAAAAACGACCTTCAAAATAAAATAATGTCTGGTACATTCTCTTTTACAATAGAGAAAAACGGTTATAAAGTTATCGTAACTGATGGTCGTTTTGATATAAAATATCTCTAAACAAACTAAAACTAAAAAAATATGACAAATGTATTCTTTATGCAGCATAGCTGCATAACACCGCACACCGCACACCGCACACCGCACACCGCACACCGCACACCGCACACCGCTAGTAGTGTTGTTGCTAGTTTTATTATTTTGTAGTAACACAGTCGCCCAAAGTGATAGCCCTCACGAAGACAGGACTGATGCTATATTTTATAATATAGACAAATCCCCAGCACGAATTCCCACACGCTTATTGTTAGAAAGTGGTTTTAACCTTGTACAAATAGACAAGCTACAAGGAATAATCACACCAGATAACCAAGTAAATTTCCAGGTTTGGAATGCGCTACTCAATAGCCTCTATACGGCTAATGTTGATGTGAAAAAGCAACTTCAAAGTTTTGATGATATCCAAACGACTATAGCACAATATCCACAAGAACAAATACAGTTACCTATTTTGCGTGTCAAATACAACACGCTTAAGCCAATGGCACTTGAATGGCAATGGTTTATCTTCCGCCAAAACGAGAAACTACTTGACACACCATTAGGGCTCGCCAATAATCCTTTTGATATAGGTGAAACATTTGCTGTTGCGCCCACGCAAGGTGAAGCTATGGCTGGTACTGCAGAATTTGTTTTTCGTAGAGATTTGATTGTGAATAATACAGGACTTGATATTATCAAAATTTTTGCTGATTTTGATGATGGGAATGGTACAAATTCCTATAATTTTGATGATCCAATAAATATTACGTGGTCTTTGAGTGGTACAAAAAAATTGAAGTATTTTCTTAAATTTTCTGACGGTAGCAAAATGGAAGGACATTCTGTTTTTGAAGTAACAGTACCTCCCATAATACCTAATGGTAGATATACAGATAGAGTTCCAGATGCAACTGTTAATATTGGTGCGAATGGCTACACTTTGCAGATAGGTTTTTCTGATGTCAATAAAGCCAATAACCCTACTGTTCTTCCTGCCAACCTCAAAATAAGAAAGCCTTTTATTATTTTAGATGGCATTGACCAATTGAATAACGCTGATTATAAAACGTTTTTTTTTGATACAGATAATTCTAGTATGGCTCGTAGGGTAGATGATTTCCAAGATAGTCTTGCTAAGGCAGGTTATGATATAATTTATTGCAATTATGCTATGGGTGGTGCGCATATTACATATAATGCAGACCATTTTAAAACGGTCATCAACTATATCAATGCACAAAAAGCCCTAGCAGGTAGCACAGAGCAAAACGTGGTAATGGGTGTAAGTATGGGCGGTTTGGTAGCAAGGTATGCACTTGCAGATATGTACCGTGCTAGCCTAACAAATCCTATTCCAGCCAATAACTCACAGGTACGTCTACTTATCACCCACGACAGTCCACATCAAGGCGCAAACGTACCCGCAGGCATCCACGTTTTAGCAAGAAAAGCAATCAATACCACGCCTATTTTATCTATGCTAATACCTGCTGGTGTAAAATTGCGTTTAATGATGAATGCAGATGCAACCAAAGATATGCTAAATTACAGTAGTTTTAGCGTTCCTTACATTGGTGGAGTTTTTGGTACTGCACCAGTTCTTTTTACTGGCAATACATTTTTAGCTAATACCTATTATCCTATGGTGCATTTTCCTGCTGGAGGAGTGCCACCGCCGCCCTACAAATTTATAGCCACCTCACAAGGTTCTGAATGTGGTGTGGGTATTATCTCACCTGGTCAAACTTTGATAAGTTCTAATGGTGTAGCTACTGTTGGTCTTCCACCTTTACTTAGAGTAGGGGTAGGCTACGACCTTGATATAAGAGCAGGCAGTAATAGTTCTTCTTCTAGGGTGATTTATCTGAGTATTTTTGCTCCTATACATATATTTTGGTTTCTAACAGTTAATGTTCCTTTAAT
>JANYGM010000485.1 GCA_025362415.1 bacterium | reverse complement strand
CATTTATAGTAAGAAAATTGATTGAAAGAGGTATCGTAAAAACAGTAAAATCTGCTAAGAAAATTGTAGATAGAAAAGATGCTGTTATTTGGGATATTTTGGAAAATGTATTGAAAGGACACCCTATTTTGCTAAACCGTGCGCCTACATTGCACCGTTTGGGTATTCAGGCGTTCCAACCTAAACTTATTGAAGGAAAAGCAATACAACTGCATCCGCTTACTTGTACGGCATTTAATGCGGATTTTGATGGTGACCAAATGGCGGTTCACGTCCCACTCGGACACGAAGCTATTTTGGAAGCCTCTATGCTAATGCTTGCCTCTCATAATATCCTTAATCCTGCCAATGGTGCACCTATTACTGTGCCTTCACAAGATATGGTGTTAGGTTTGTATTATGTAACGAAAGGGCGTAGAACTACACCAGAACACCCAATTATGGGTGAAGGTTTGTCTTTTTATTCATCTGAAGAAGTTGTTATTGCTATCAATGAAAAACGTCTTTCTAAACACGCTTTCATCAAGGTAAAAACAAAAGTGCGTGAAGGTGACGTTTTGGTGGATAGAACCGTTGAAACAGTAGCTGGACGTGTTTTATTCAATTTGCTTGTACCAAAAGAAGTAGGTTATGTAAATCTTCTTCTAACTAAAAAAGAACTCCAAAAAGTAATTGGTTTGGTCTTCAAAACCGTTGGAATGGCTTATACAGCCAAATTCTTAGATGATATTAAAGAACTTGGTTTCCAATCTGCTTTCAAAGGCGGACTTTCTATGGGACTTGGTGATATTGTGGTATCAGGTCAGAAAGATGTACTTATTAAAGAAGCAAAAGAGAAAATCTCAGAAGTAATGGAAAATTACAATATGGGACTTATCACTGATAATGAGCGTTATAACAAGGTAATTGATATTTGGGGACGTGCTAACACTAACCTAACCAATCACCTAATGGACGATATGGCGAATGACCAACAAGGTTTTAACTCAATTTATATGATGATGCACTCAGGCGCACGTGGTTCACGTGAGCAGATACGTCAGCTAGGTGGAATGAGAGGTTTGATGGCAAAACCACAGAAAAACCTACAAGGGTCTGTTGGTGAAATCATTGAAAACCCTATTCTTTCTAACTTTAAAGAAGGTTTGGACGTAATTGAGTACTTTATTTCTACTCACGGTGCAAGAAAAGGACTTGCTGATACTGCCCTCAAAACGGCTGATGCAGGTTATTTGACACGCCGTTTGGTTGATGTGGCGCAAGATGTGATTGTAAATGAAGAAGATTGTGGTACTTTGCGTGGCGTTGTAGCTACAGCACTTAAAGATAATGAAGATATTGTTGAGCCTTTGTCTGAACGTATTTTGGGACGTGTAAGCGTTCACGACATATTTGACCCTCTTTCTGGAGAACTTATTGTAGAATCTGGGCAGGAAATCAATGAAGATGCCGCAGAAAAAATTGATGCTACAAGTATTGAAGAAGTAGAAATACGTTCTGCGCTTACTTGTGAAACAAAACGTGGTATTTGTCGCAAATGTTATGGTCGTAACCTTGCCTCTGGGAAACTAGTAGGACGTGGAGAAGCCGTTGGTGTTGTGGCTGCGCAATCTATTGGAGAGCCAGGAACACAGCTAACACTTCGTACATTCCACGTTGGAGGTACTGCTTCAAATATTGCCGTTGATGCTGCTGTGAAGGCTAAATTTGATGGTATTATTAACTTTGAAAACTTACGCAAAATTGATACAACAGATTCTGAAGGAAACCCTGTAACAATAGTTTTGACACGTTCTAGCGAGGTGAGAATCCTTAATCCAAAAAATAAGCAACAAGTATTGATTTCAAATCACATGCCTTATGGTGCTATTTTGAAGGTAAAAGAAGGTCAAACTGTTTCAAAAGATGATGCGCTTTGTACTTGGGATCCTTACAATGCTGTTATTTTGTCAGAATTTGAAGGAACAGTTGAGTATGATTCTGTTATTGAAGGTATTACCTATAAAGTTGAGTTTGATGAGCAAACTGGGTATCAGGAAAAAGTGATTATTGATACAAAAGATAAGACTAAAAACCCTGCCCTTATCATCAAACCAAAGAAAGGAGAGCCAAAAACTTACAATATTCCTGTGGGCGCACGCCTTACAGTAGAAGATGGTAAGCAAATAAAAGCTGGTCAGATTTTGGTGAAAATTGCCCGTTCTGTTGGTAAAAACCGTGATATTACAGGTGGTTTGCCACGTGTTACAGAACTTTTTGAGGCTCGTAATCCGTCAAATCCTGCTATTGTGAGTGCTATTGATGGCGAGGTAACGTATGGTGCTATCAAACGTGGTAATAGAGAAATTGAAATTACTTCAAGAGATGGCGTTAAACGTAAATATATGGTGCCTTTGTCTAAACACATTTTGGTACAAGATAATGACTTTATACGTGCTGGTATGCCACTTTCTGATGGTGCTATCACGCCTAACGACATTCTTTCTATCAAAGGACCTACGGCAGTACAAGAATATCTAGTAAACGAAATTCAAGAAGTTTACCGTTTGCAAGGTGTGAAAATCAATGATAAGCATATTGAGGTTATTGTACGCCAAATGATGCAAAAAGTTGAGGTTATTGATGCTGGAGATACAGATTTCTTGCTTGGTCAGGTGGTTGATAAATGGACTTTCCGTGAGGAAAATGACAGAGTTTTAGACCTAAAGATTGTAGAAGAAGTGGGTGATTCTGAAAAATTAGAATTGGGACAACTGGTTACGGCTCGTGAGCTTCGTGAAGAAAATTCTTCTCTGAAAAGAAAAGATAAAAAACTTGTGAAAGTGCGTGATGCGCAATCAGCAGTATCTCAACCTACATTACAAGGAATTACACAAGCATCTTTGGGAACAGAAAGCTTTATGTCAGCAGCATCTTTCCAAGAAACAACAAAAGTGCTTTCAGAGGCATCTATTCGTGGAAAATCAGACAGATTACTAGGTCTGAAAGAAAACGTAATTGTTGGGCATTTAATACCTGCAGGTACTGGTGTGCGTGAGTACGAAAGCATTGTTGTAACTTCGTCAGAAGAAAACAAAGTTTATGTAGATACATCTTCACGCAAACCTCGCAAAAAGAGAGAATATAGCAACTAAGTAATTTTGAAGTTTCTCTAATACAAAAAGCCTTTCTGAATGTCAGAAAGGCTTTTTTATTGAAATTCTTTTATTTCCGCCTAAGTACTCCAATTTTTGATTCAAAAGTTAGACCGTTTGGCGTTCCTTTTACAGTAAATTCATATTTAGTACTTCCAAGCAGCATTAAACCATATTTTTCATTTGTTTGACAATAAAGTGACAAAGTTAAGAGTTGTCTATCTTTGTCAAAATCCCAACGTCCCCACTCTTCTGTCATATAATTCTTTGTATTTTTTGAGAAAGAAGCTTTATATGATTGCGAGGAAGAACTCAATTTGACTGTACGTAATGTATCACTTAGCTCAAACTCATAATCACCAGAAAATTTTTCTAGGTCTTTATCCAACCTTG
>JANYGM010000437.1 GCA_025362415.1 bacterium | reverse complement strand
GAAAGATGTTTAGAAAAAGCACTTTCTAAACTTTCATTTTTAGCATAAAAACGCTTAAAAAAATCTAAAAAATAAAGTGCATCAGTCGCATTAAAAGTGCGGTGTTTGAAGTTTAAAAAGCGTTTTAGGTCATTCTCTTGGTGATTTTTGATAAAATCATAAGGTGCATTATCCATCAAAGTAATAAGTTCTTTTGATTTATTGATAATGGTTTTGCGTTGTCCCCACGCCAACATAGCCGCCCAAAAACCCATTATTTCAATATCTTGCTTTTTTGTAAAAAGATGAGGAATAGAAATAGGGTCATTTTCAATGAAATTAGGCTGATTATAAGTATCAACAAGTTCATTAAGAATAATTTTTAGTTGTTTTTGATGGGATTTGTTGTTGATGTTGTATTGCATTTTCTTGATTTTTAAGCAAAAAAAACAAACATAAAACGTAATAAATATGCGTTTTATGTTTGTTTTTTGTAATAGAGTTTTTATTTTTTGATTTAATTCTAAATTATGTATAATCAGATGATTGTCAATATTTTGTATTCATTCACAATTCATAATTCACAATTAAAAAAAATTATTTTGCAAGTGTGCAAGTCCACACAAGCATATTAGAATGCGTTACAAGTCCTTCTGCCACGCTTCCTCCTCTATGCAAAATCCTGCTAATACCACTTCTGCTATGCGTTCCAAGCATAATCATCTCAATATGGTTGTCTTCTGCAAAGTGCAAAATACCATCTTCAATGCTGCTATCTGCATACGTATTAACTTCGTAATCTTTCAAGTAATTTCTATCTGCCATTACTTTTCCTTTGGTATTTACTTCTCTCTGTGGCATTACGTGTCCTGGGTGATTGATACGCAAGATATGTAATTTTGCGCCTACAACTGCTACAAAATCAGCCAAATACTTAACAACTTTATCATTTTCTTCTTCCAAACTCGTAGCAAAAACAACGTGTTTGATGTCTTCCAAATTCATTTCAGATTTTACTGTAATGACAGGACAATGCGCAAAACGTACTACTTTATCAGCATTACTACCTGCATAATGCTCTGCATTTGTACCGTGAGAACCCATTACAATTAAATCAACTTCTTTATCAGCAATCTTTTCAGCAATATTTTTGTAAAAATTTCCTTCTTGAATGTAGCAAGTAATTTTCACTCCTGCATACTTTTCATCAGCAGCCACCGTTGCTAATTTTTGTTTTGCTTGAAGACCAAGAGCCAACATAAAAGCTGTTTCTTCTGCAGATTGGGACGTTTCTACTATCCCTGACATATAGTGAACAGTTGTCAGATAAGACTCTACTACGTGGTAAAGTAATACTTCCGCATTTTGTTTGCGTGCAATTTGTACTGCAAAATTAAGGGCTGCAGTTGCTTGTGGTGAGAAATCAGTAGGCACAAGAATTTTTTTCATAAAACAAGTCGTTCAAAGGATAAGTATTTTTTTTAATTATGAATTTTAAATTGTGAATTGAGAATAAATACAAAACAACAACATAAAACCAAATATACTAAAAAAAATTAAAAGTCCACAATATTGCAGACTTTTAATTTTTTATTTTTGTGGTTTGTCTTACTACAAACTATGGTATTTTTTGTGTATTTGTATTCATTCACAATTAAAAATTCACAATTAAAATGCTATAAACTTGTCTATTTGTTCATTCAAAAGCTGATTATACATTTCATTCGTCACGACATTATCCTTATAAAATTTCTGTACTTGAATGAGTTTTACTCGCATACCTAATACGTTGGCATTGAGATACGCAAAAATATCTCCTAAATGGCTAAGTGCTAGTGCGCCACCTTGTACGCCTGCAGATAAGCCTACAAGAGCTATTTTTTTGTCTGAAAGTGCAGCAGGAAATGGCAAGCCATCAATAAAAGCCTTCAAAACACCAGGAAATGAGCCGTTGTATTCTGGTACAATCATCACTATTTTAGTAGCATTTACTATTTCATCTCGTAAAATATTAAAAGCAGTATTTTTTCCTATGTTTCCATACAAAGCAGAAGCAGTAAAATCTTCTGGAAGATTTTTGAGGGAAACGATATTACTTTCTTGATTTTTTTGTAGCAAAAGTTGTTGATAATACTTTGCTATTTCTTCTGAAAGCGAGTTTTGTCGGTTTGTACCAACTAAAATTTGTATCATTTTTTTTGAATTATTGCCCCTAAATCCCCAAAGGGGACTTTAAATACATTTGTTTTTGAGTTGTGAATTAGGAATTATTATAATTGTATTTCATTCACAATTCCTAATTTCTAATTCACAATTAAAAGTTAGCTATAACTTCTGATAGCGTGCCTAACAAAAACCTTATTTTCGTCAAAAAGTTTGCGGTAAGTGATATGTTTTTTGCAAATAGTAAACTCCAAATTTTGCATTAGTTTTATCATTGGTGGATTAAAATCACCTATCCAGTTGAGTTCTAGGTCAGTATAAGGGAAATTTGGTTTTTGTGTTTCTCTTTCCAAACACACAGAAAGTGCTGCATCTAAGCCTTTTCCGTGATGAGATTTAGCCACGCCAAACGCCACACCAAGTACACGTTTGCATACTTTTCTGAAACGATAGTAAACAAATTTTAGCTTTCCTATCCAGTCTAATTTTCCGTTGAGATATTTGAAAATCTGGTTAAGTTCTGGCAAAAACACACCAAAAGCCACAGGAACGCCCAAATGATAGCCAAAAGTAATCAACCTTTCATCAATGATAGGCTTCATTTTTTTCATTATTTTGTCTGCTTCATTTTTGGTCATTGGATTTAGTCCTTCTGCTAACGCAAAACTATTGTTATAAATTGTCCTAAAATCTTCTGCATATTTTGGGAGATTTTTTAGGCTAATATTTTCAAAAGTGTAATTTTTATCTTCAAAAATCCTATTAGCTTTGTCGTGGACAACTTTACTTAGTCCATAAACCTTTCTAAAATAGGTATATTGATTAAAATAAACCTGAAAACCGTAATTTTCAAAAAACTGCTGATAATAAGGAAAGTTATAATTTTGCTGATAATTGGCTTCACGCTCAAAACCTTCTACCAAAAGTCCCCAGAATTTATCACGTCCTCCAAAGTTAATATTGCCGTCCATTGCCTCACAATTACGTTCTATAAGCCATTTTTTGCAGGCATCAAACAACATAAAAGCAGCTTTTTCATCATTGATACATTCAAAAAAACCCATTCCGCCTGTTGGCTGGTCATTATTTTTATTTTTGGTCTTTTCACTCACAAAAACTGCCACACGACCAATAATTTCGCTGTTTGGCGTGCTATCTTTACGCAATAAAAAACGAGTACATTCGCCACTTTTGAAGGCGGGATTAGCTTTTTTATCAAAAATGCCTTGTATTTCATTGTCCATTGGGCGCACCCATTGGGGCGTTTTGGCATACATTTTTTGTGGAAGGTCAAAAAATACCTTCTCTTGTGTGAGATTTGTAACTTCTTCTATTTGCATTTATTTTACTGATTTTTTATTGATTTTTTGCTGATTGTTATGTTCCAATAAAACTAGATATTCTTTCATATCTCTTTCTAAGATAGTTTTCGTGTCCTGTGTGAGGTATATGTAAGACTGTACTAGACACAAAAATACAAAGAAAAAGTTTAGTTTTTAATTTCAATTTTGTTTGTATCTCTAAAAATTGGCTTTACTGGATAACAACATTGACAATGAGGGTTATAATTAGCTACAAAAATAAATTATTTAATTTTCATTTCTTAGGGGCAACTTCCGTCAAAACATTAAATTCATTGTCAAAAGGCTCAAATAATTCCATCAAATCAGCAATGAAATTAGGATTATTGAGATAAAAATTAAGGAAATTTTCTGTACGTTCTTGCAAACTTCCATTCGGAAAAAACTTCTCTTTAAGTGTCAAAACCTGCAAAATTTGCGTTTCTTGTGTGCGTTCTTGGGCTTTTTGAGTGCGTTTTTCTAGGTTTTCCAAACTTTTTAGCATTTTTTGTTCTTCTGCTAAAACGCTAGATTCTAAAGTTTTATCTATTTTTCCTGTTTTTGATGTAAGGTTCTTGAATATTTCTGTTATTTCTTTGTACTCATCTGTCATAGAAAAAATACCATCAGTATTTTTCTCTAAGTATTTTTTCTTCAAAGAAACCTCATTTTCAAACATATCAGCCACTAAAAGCCCCAATTTATCCAATTTTTTCTGATGAGCAGCTGTAACAATTAGCGCAAAATTTCGTGGCATCAAAATAGGAAAAATAGCCCTATTGTCAGTGTTTTTTTGGTGAAAATCAAACATTTCTTTAAGTTGTAACCAATATGCCAACTCACCAGGTCCGCCTATGTACGCAAGATTTGGCAACAAAATTTGCTGATAAACAGGGCGTAAAGCCACATTTGGGCTAATTTTTTCAGGGTTTTGTTTGATAAGTTCCTCTAATTGTGTTTCATCAAAAGTAATAGATGTATTTAAAACGTGCCATTTATTAGTATCTTTTTCATCTCGCACAATGCGTTCACGTAAGTTTTTATCTGAATTTGCTTTATTATCCAAATAAAACAAATTTATTGGACGTGGTGTAATTTGCGTCTTATAATTTTTTGATGTAAGTTTTTTGGAAGTTTCGTTTATTTTAATTTCAGTATTTGGATATTTTAATTCATCTTTTGCTATTTTGACAAAGTTTTTCTTAAGAATTTCATTATCAGCATCAAGACAAACCAAACCATACGCTCCAAAAAGCGCATTTACAAAATAAGTAGTAGCTTGTGCAAGTGTAGGAAGTTTGTAGGCATCTGCAAAAAATGGTACTTTTTCAAGAATTTCTTTTGGAAGTTCATTGAGTATTTTTTCTATTCCTAATGTATTCATTCGCCCAACTGCACCTTTTTGCTCACTTTCCCAAGTATATTCCTTACCAAACAGTGAAAATGAGGCTATTTCTTCAAAGTCGTGGTCTTCACTTGCCAACCAATAAACAGGAATAAAATTATAGTCAGGATATGATTTTTTTAAGATTTCAACTGTTTTAATGGCGGTTATTATCTTAAAAATAAAATACATTTGTCCAGAAAAAATATTCAGTTGATGCCCAGTTGTGATAAAAAAAGTATGATTATTTGGTATTAAATCAATGTTTTGACTAACTTTCTTATCTAATTCAAAAGAAATATTTTGTTTTTTTGCATCTGTTGCAAGAGTGGCGTATTGTGCATGTAAGGTTTTCGCAAGATTATCCCTATCAAATGCTAGATTTTTATCTGTTTTTTCAGCCTCTTGAAGATATTTATCTATTTGTATTTTGAAGTTTTCTATAGTGGGAAACAGTCCATAAAACTCCTTTAAATCATCTTTTTGTGCTATATAATCCAAAAAAATTTGGTCAAATTGGTTGGTTTGAGCAAAATCTATGCTTGTTTTTTGATACATTTATTTTTAATGTAGTTAGTTAATGTAAGTTATTAAAAAAATGTTAAGAAATTATCAAAAAACGTAATTCGTAATTGATAATTCGTAATTGAATTTATAGGTTTTGAAATGCTTGAGAAAGCTCAAAAAAGCCGTGATTTTCTCTGTAAGATTTTAAGATATTTTCCATTTTTTTCTCCAAATTATTAGCATAAACTTCTAATACTTTTGTCTTAATACTAGGATATTTGTTGAATATTTCAAAAATACTTACTTGTGGAAAAACGTATATTTCGCAGTCGTCAGAGGTTACGATAGCATTAAATTTTCTACGTTTTTTTGGTAAAAAAGCACCTTCACCAATGATATCGCCACTTTTTACGGTTTCCACCACCTCAAAAATATCTTTAATATCCAGATTTATTTCTATTTTGCCCGTTTTTACGATATAAACTGCTTGACTTGGGTCATTTCTAAAAAAAACTACTTCATTTTGCTTGTAAGTGCGTAAATGCAGATAAGGAAAAATATCTTCAAACTCTTCTACTGTAAATTTTGAGAAATAACTTACATTTGCCAAAAACTCAAAAGCATCTAATTCTTGCTTACTAAAATTCTTCTTAAAAGGGTTGTAAATTTTCATATTTGTATTAAATTTTTCTAATGTAACACAAGAATTTAGACACGAATTTCAGCTAAAATAATGTTAAACTGTTTCTTTGTATGAATAAGATTTTTAGTAATTATTTCCCACAAAATAATATTACTCACCACCAAAGACTCGTGAGCAAAAAGCCTATTTAGCTCACTCAGTTGCTTCCACTCCACTTTTGGAAAGTTAAATTTGGTTTCGTCTGTGATTTCTTCACAAAGATTTCCAATTACTTCTAATTGTTTGATGCAGGCATAACGCAAAATTGATTTTCCATTAAATACTTCAAAATCAATACTTTGCAAATAATTTTCTATTTCTGTAAAAGCATCAGTAATAAGGCTTACACGCACTTGGTCAGTAGTATATTTTCTCATAAATTTCAGTGTACTTTTTTTATATTTAAAGAGTATTTTAAGGGCTTATTTTAGAGAGTTACTTTAGATTTTTCATAAATAAGTTCTCTTTCTTGTTCTACAAAAGGTTTGATATAATCAGAAAGTGCATCAATACAAACCAAATCCACTTTTTTATGCAAAATCTGCTCCAAATCTAGCCTTATTTGTATAAAATGTAACCCAATCATTTGCGAGTAATCTATTTCTATCAAAATATCTATGTCGCTTTGGTTTTCTTCCATTTTACGTGCATACGAGCCAAAAATATAGGCTTTCAAGACAGGCTGATTTCTCAAATATTCTCTGATTTGGTTCAACCTAAAAGTAGTTAAATTCATTTTATTTTTGTGTTTTAAACCTATTTTTTTTTTATTTTTATATGTAATATTTTCTTGGTTTCTGTACTAATTTTAAACCTATTATCCGCTCTCATTCCCACCACCCACATAATTTTTTCTGACAAATTTCCGCTAGAAAGCAACAAAAAAACATTTTTTTTACTATTTAAAGGTATTTTTTCATTGATAAGCAAATCACTTATTTTTTTCTTTCCATTCATTCCTAACGGATAAAAAGCATCTCCATTCTCCCAAAAACGCATTTTTAGTGGGGAAACAACTTTTTCAAAATCAACAATAATTTCATCAGAAGGCATTTTGAGAGTCGTTAGTTCTTCTCTTTCAAAAGTACGA
>JANYGM010000341.1 GCA_025362415.1 bacterium | reverse complement strand
CTTGTCCGTTTCCCCACGTTCCACGCTTATCTTGTAGGGCAACCGCAAGGGTTGCCCCTACAAATACAAAACCCCTACAAGATAAGTGCTGGGGCTGAATACAATTTATCAATATCGTTATCTAAGTATAATTATGACCTTTTTAATTTCTACAAATTAACTGTTTCAGTAGCTAAAATTTCTTCTAAAAGCAAAGGCAATTTAAAATGATTACAGTCAAATGTAACTATCTTAAAATCAATATTTTGTAGATTTTGCTTAATGTTTTTTTCAGTAATAAAAATATCATTTTGAGCCAAAAAAACAGATAAAAATTGTTTTTTAGTTGCTATAGTTTTTGTGATTTTTGCTAAGATTTTTTTAATTGAAATAGAAGGAATATCAGCAAAAAAACACCAAGTATTGTATATTTTTTGCCGTTTTTGTGTAGAATTTGTTTGATTTATTACAAAATTTAGTATTGATTTATCTAATAAACCAATAGTAGATAACATCTTACCAAACTTTATAAAAATGCTTTGATTTGCCAAAAAAGCACTAAAAAGCATTTTGGAAAACCAAAAACGAGTAGCCAAACCAAACCAAAAATTATTTTTTATGCCGTCAGGCGCAAGTAAAAAGATGTTTTGAATATTTTGAGGAAAGATTTCGGCACAAAAAAGTGCTAGACGTGCGCCCAAACTAAAGCCCAAAACAGAAAAATCCGTTATGTTATTTTTCTCTAAAAAGGTCTTAAAAGCTATTTCCAACTGTTTTTTTGGCGAAATTTCTGTGAAATTCTCTGAAAAACAATCATTTGTTTGTCCGTGAAAAGGCAAATCAAAACAATAAAAAGTATATTCTTCTTTTAGATTTTTACTAATTTTGCCCCAACAATGGCAATCCTGCCCATATCCGTGAAATAAGAGGATATTTTTTTGTCCATTTCCTATTTTTTTATACGCAAGACGCAGTCTTTCCTTTTCAAGGTAAAGATATTCATAAGAAATGACTTTATTGTCTGAAAACATAATTAAAGTAGCCAAACCTCAAAGAGAGAATAAAACAAAGAGAGCAGAAACTTTCCTGTATTTGTCTTTATTCCCCCTTTGGGGGCTAGGTGGCTTATTTTTTATAAAAATTCTGTTTCTTTTTTATTTTTTTTACCTAAAAAAGTTTCCCATTCTGGCTCTACTTTGCCTGAAAATTCTCTCAAAAACATAATGAAAGAAGGTTTGAAAGGAGCTTTTAGCATTGGCATATTTGCTTCTTCTGGTGTACTATCACCTTTACGAGAGTTGCAAGGTTTGCAGGCAGTCAGCAGGTTTATCCAGCTAGATTTGCCTCCTCGTGAGCGTGGCTGCACGTGGTCAAGCGTAAGGTCGTTTTTTGAGCCACAATATTGACACATATTGTTGTCCCTTTTAAAGATATTTTGACGACTAAGCACCACACCTTTATACGGAATATGCACATAGCGAGCCAGCCTTATAATAGAAGGCATAGCAAAAACGTGGTTTACGGTGCGCAACACACGTGTAGCGGAATCAACGACAAGCTCCGCTTTGTTTAGATACATCAGTATGAACGCTTTTTCAGCGTTACATATTGTCAGTGCTGTGTAATCTTGATTGAGAATAAGTACCTTACCATCCATCTGAATTAAAATTTAAAAATTACATTTATTCAATTACGAATTAACAATTACGAATTACGTTAATAACTACCAAATTGCTGTTATTTATGTTTTCACAAACAACTATTTTCATAATATTCTTTTTAAGAAAGCCAAATAATGTGAGTATTCGTTGGTATTTTCGTCCAAAATGCCCGTTTCTGTGAGTGTGTCAATTCTTACCTGCCCACGAGCGTGGATAATTTTATTATCTTCTAATACAATTCCTACGTGAATTATTTTGTTTTCTCTTACAAAAAAAGCCAAATCACCTTGTTTTTTAGCATCAAAATTAACTAATTTGCCTTTTTCTGCTTGTTGATACGCATCACGGGGCAAATAGTAACCCACAGAGCGGAAAACTTGTTGAATAAGCCCCGAACAATCTATGCCAAAAATGGTTCTTCCAC
This sequence comes from bacterium, assembly GCA_025362415.1. GTDB lineage: Bacteria > Bacteroidota > Bacteroidia > Cytophagales > Thermonemataceae > JANYGM01. The sequence continues at coordinate 4,886 of JANYGM010000341.1, read as the reverse complement.
CCCACAAATAAGGCGTATGGAGATAATCAAAGGCATTTTCAGTAATTTCTTTTCTAAGAGTTTTTTTATTTTCTTTTTCTAAATTCTTATAAAAAACACACTTAACAATGTAGTTTTGCTTGGAAATCTTAAATGTTTTAATGCCGTTATCTTTGTCTATTTTGACAAATGGAATTACACCCCCTTTGATTATTGTTACAAAATTGTCTTTTATAAATTCTGTCTTTGAAATTTTTTTTGAAGATGTCTTTTTGATAAGACCTATTGAATACGTTAAAATTTGATGATTTTTTATATTTTTGGCATATTTTTTGAAATATTTTTCAGAAACGAAAGTGCATTGTAAGGTATCTATCCAGCCGACATAATTGTCGTGGAAAATATGTATTTCAAGCCATTTTTGATTTTCTGATATTTGGAGAATGGTGAAAATTTCACCAAAAAGCAATTGCGTGGTCATTTCCGCCTTGTCCGAAGGGGTAGCTCGGACAGGAACAACGCTTAGCGTGCAGATGCCATATTTAGTAGTTATTGTTTGGAACTTGATGAAATGTTTAGAATTTTCAACTTACTTTTCAACTAACGTAACAATGTTTTTGCTATTTACACAATTATTCCACTAAAACCTAATTTTTTAGTAGATTTTTTAGTTATTTTTGAAATAATAATAAAATCAGTCAAAAACATACTTAAATCTTATATTTGAGCGTTAGTTTTTTACTTATCAAAAATAATAAAATTAGCTAAAAATCTATCAATGGAACTTCACAAAAACGGACTAAAAGATGGCGTTTATTGCCCTAATTGCGACACAGAGCAACTTCCTAAAAATCATTTTTGCCACCATTGCGGACAAAAGCATACAGATATTAAACGCCCTTTTTGGTCGTTTTTTAAGGAGTTTTTGGACACTAATTTTAATTTTGATAGCAAGATTTTGCGTACTATTTTGCCATTTTTATTCAGACCTGGCTACCTCACACGTATATATGTAGAAGGCAAAAGAACTACTTATTTCCCTCCCCTGCGCATTTATTTGTTTGTAATGGTGTTTTTTTTTATAGGTGTTGGCTTTGTTTTGAAACAAATCAAAGAACAGAAATTGGACGAAAGAATGAAGAAAAAAGCTCTTTTTATCAAAATGGACTCTATTTATACTGATGTAAACGCCAAATTTGAGAAAAACCCTGACCTCTTTCAGACAAGTCAGCAAAAAGATACTATCAAAAAAATTGTTTTAGATGCTATTGATAATCATAAAGATAAGAAACAGGAAAAAAGAAAAAAAGGAAGAAAATTAGAAAAAGGAGATACTATAACAAAAGAAAAGAATTCAGGCGGAAATAACATTAGTTTTGGAAAGAGGAAAATCAAAGTTACAGACATAGATATGGCAACACTCACGCCAGAACAAGTAATTAAGAAATATAAATATACTGATTTTTGGGAAAAGTTGATGGTTACACAAATGATGAAAACCAACCAAAATCCTGCGGAAGTAATGTCTGATTTCCTTACGAGCAAACTTTGGTGGCTCAATTTATTGATGCTTCCTATTGTGGCATTTATTCTAAAACTGCTTTACATTCGTAGAAAACGCTTTTATGCAGAACATTTGATATTTTCTTTTCATTTGTCCGCTTTTTTGTTTCTGCTAGCTATTCCAATGTTGTTTTTGAACGCCATTGATGATTCGTATGTCGGGCTGGTTATTTCTGCGGTTTTCATTATAGGAATGCTTTATACGACATTGGCAATGAAGAATGTTTATCAGCAAAGCTGGAAAAAAACTATTTTTAAAATGCTTCTCTTTAACTTTTTATACCTAATTATTTATTCTCTAATGGCAGTTGTTGCAATTCTAATAAGTTTCTTTACTTTTTAGGTTTTTCTTGTATCTTTGTTAAATTTTTAAAAGAAGATTATAAAAATGGTACAAAAAGAAATGTTAGAAAATTTTAAGGATTTTCAACAAAAACACGAAAAGGACGTAGTACAATATGTTTTTTTTGAAGAAACAGGAGGTATTATTCATAGCAATAATACTTTTATTGATATAAGTACGCATTATGGGAAATCTGTATATGATTTTTTTCCATTTCTAGAAAGTTTGAGTAGCATTTTTGAAGGTATAGAAACAGAAGAACCTTTATTTTTTCCTCGTGTAGAAATGCCCGTAGGTGAGCGTAATGGCATTTTTGATTATACAATCACAAAAAAAATAATTAATAATATTCCTGTTATTTTTGTAGCTATCTTAGATAATACACAAAACAACAAATATCTTTTTGATGTGCAACAAGAGCGCAATGATGCCGTTATTGCCAAAGAAATTGCACAACTCAAACTCCTCAACGAAACCCTAAAAGAAGAGGTTAGGCAACGCACACAAGAGATTATGGTGCAAAAAGAGGAGCTACAAAAGACTAACCGTAAGATGATTGAAAGTATAGAATGTGCCAGCCGCATACAAAAAAACTTACTTCCAACAGATACAAAATTACAAAATAAGGATTTTAAAGTGCTTACTTTCAATAGACCTCGTGATATTGTAGGCGGTGATTTTTATTGGGTTTTCAATAGGGACGAAATTTGTTATATTGCCTTAGCAGACTGCACTGGTCACGGTGTGGCAGCAGCTATGACTTCTATGATTGGACATTTGTACCTTAACGAAATTATGGAAGAAAATAAATATATCAACCCTGCACAAATTATTTTTCAGTTAGATGAAAAAGTTAAAAACCTTTTTGCAGGCAATATAGACGTGAAAGTACAAGATGGAATGGAAATAGCAGTAATAGCCATTGATACAAAAAAACAAAATTTCACGTATGCAGGCGCAAAAAGAGAACTCTATTATATTAGTGGAGAAGATTTTTTTGAGATAAAAGCCAGCCCACACTCCATAAATGGATATTTTGATACAGTCAAAGCCTTTGCTAACCATACTTTGCCGTATCAGTCTGGGGATATGATTTATTTGAGTTCTGACGGCTATCCAGACCAATTTGGAGGAGAATTTGACAAACGTATCACAAAAGCAGGTTTTAGAAAAGTTGCATCAGATGCCTCAAAACTGCCTTTTGAGGAGCAAGAAAAACTTATTGCCAACAAATTTGACACTTGGAAAGAAGGCTACGACCAAATTGATGACGTACTTGTATTGGGTATTCAGTTTGAGTAACAAATAGCCCCAGCCCCAAAGAGGAGTAATACAAAATAACTACAAAAAATGTAGCAATTAAGTTATGTTTTAACATAGTGAACCTCTTAATTATGAATTGATAAGTAATACATTGCAAATAAATTCCTAGTTAGTTTCTTTTTAACACTAAGTTCATTAAGAAATACACACTAAGAAGGCACTAAGAAATACAAAATTAGAATTTTATTTACAATTCATTACTAAGCAACACTTTGTATTCATTCACAATTCATAATTCATAATTCACAATTAAAAATTCATAATTACTTTATGCCTATCATAAAAGAAGTATTTGAAACAATAGAAACTGCCATAGCAGAAAATAACACTACTTCTATTGCTCAAATTACAGAAGATTTGCACCCTGCCGACATCTGTGCCATCTTGCAAGAAATGGACGAAGTGCAACAGGATTTTATTCTTAAAAGCCTTGATATAGAAATTGTTGCATTAGTTTTGACTGAATTTGATGAAGACGCTCAACAAACTTTCCTCAAAAGCAAAACTTCACAAGAAATAGCCAATTATATTGACTGTTTAGACTCTGATGATGCCGTAGATATGCTTAAACCGCTTTCTATTCAGATGCGTGAAGAAGTGGTCGCACTTATGAAAAAGCGTGAGAAAGCAAGAAATATCACTCAATTATTGCCTTATGATGCAGATACAGCAGGCGGACTGATGGCAAAAGAGATGATTCGTGCCAACGTAAATTGGAATGTGCTACAATGTATTGAAGAAATCCGCAGACAAGCAGAGAAAGTAGAAAAAATTTATTCTATTTATGTTGTTGATAATAAAGGAATTCTGTTGGGAATTGTATCTCTCAAAAAAATTATTTTGTCTGCTGATAACACGCTTATTGCAGATATTTTTGAGGAAGATATACGTTCTGTTGCCACGCATCAAACAGAAATAGAAGTAGCGGATTTGATGCGTAAATATGATTTAGAAACTTTGCCTGTGGTCAATGTGCAAGGAAAATTGCTTGGGCGCATTGCTATTGATGATGTGGTTGATGTAATCACAGAGCAAGCAGAACTAGAACGACAACTGATGTCTGGGATTAGTGCTGACATTGAGGAAGATGATAATCTTTTTGTGCTTTCACGAGCTAGGCTTCCTTGGCTGATTATTGGTATGTTTGGTGGTATTTCTGGTGCGAATTTTATTGGATTATTTGAAAAAGATTTGATTTTAGTACCTGCAATGGCATTTTTTATACCTCTTATTACTGCCACAGGTGGTAATGTAGGCATACAATCTTCTTCTATTATTTTGCAAAGTTTGGCTAATAAAACAATTTTCAATGATATGTCTAAGCGACTTTTAAAGGTTTTTTTGGTAGCACTTATCAATGGAATAATCATTGCAGGCATTGTTTTTGGCTTTGTAATAATAATGGGTGAGCCTCTAAAACTTGCTTTGGTGGTTTCTTTGGCACTTTTTTTTGTCATTATCTTAGCATCTTTTACAGGAACTATTACGCCTATTATTCTAAATAAATTAAAAATAAACCCTGCGTTGGCATCTGGTCCGTTTATCACTACGGCAAATGATTTGTTAGGTTTGGCAGTTTATTTTCTTACTGCAAGAATGTTATACTTTTAATATCCCAGTTTCTTAGTTTCTATTTCTTATTAGACATAAAAAAGCCTTCCCAAACTTTGGAAAGGCT
>JANYGM010000326.1 GCA_025362415.1 bacterium | reverse complement strand
AAGCGAGTAAAACAAATTGAAAAAATAGAGAAAAAAACAGAAATAGAAAAATAAGCAAAAAGCCACACAATATTGTGTGGCTTTTTGCTTATTTTTCTATTTCTGTTTTTTTCTCTATTTTTTCAATTTGTTTTACTCGCTTTCCTACTTGTTCAATAAACGCTTTTGAGAGTTTGTGAGCAGCTTTTTCTATTTCTGGGTTGATGTTTTTGGTGCTTTCTTCGTCAAAGTCTGCAAGGGCTTCACGTATGTAATTGCGCAGGGCAAATTCTACGTGAGGGGTGAGAGTGTCATTTTGCATAGATTTATATATTTAATTAGCTGATAGTGGCTTAGGAATGAAAATTAAATAATTTAATCTTTTTGTCTTACAATAACTTAATAATCAAAACTTTACATTCGTACTTCGTATCTCTTAGTTCGTACTTTTCCTTAAATAACTATACAAAACTACTATTTAAAATTGAGATAAAAAAATAATAACTTTTTTAATAACTTTACTTTGTTTTTTAGAGTAAATATTTTATATTTGTAAATAAAATATTTTGTAGAATTTTCTAAAAATAATCTACTAATAGCTAAAAAATATCCTAAAATATTGCTGATAATCAAATGAATGTAGTATTATTTTAAGATAGTTTTGGACTAAAAAAAATTACAAAAAATCAGAAAAATTTTTAAAATTTCTCAAAAAATCTGTAAAATACTTAAAAAAACGCTGTAAATGTATGAAAGAATTATTAAAAAATATCAATAAAGCATTTGATAATAAAATCCGTTTGTCAGTAATGACTGCGCTTTTGTATCATAGCAAAGGCTTGACATTCAACCAATTAAAAGAATTATTGGGGGCAACAGATGGGAATTTGTCTAGTAATACAATGGTTTTGGAGGATAAAGAATACATTGCTATTCAAAAAATATTCATCAAAAAGAAACCAAATACCACTTATACAGTAACTGAAAAGGGTAAAAATGCTTTTTCAGTGCATTTGGACGCACTAATGAAGATAGCTAATTATAAAGGATAATTAGTTGTGAGTTAATGCAAAAAACTTCACGAATAGTTGGAAACTTTCGTGAAGTTTTTTGTAAGGGCTTAAAAAGGAATCTATATACCAATTTTTTCAGCAAGTGCCACTCTAACATCTTGTAGGGCTGCTTCTGTGAGGGGTTTTGTAATAAATTTGATAACGTGTTCGTTGTCAACAATTCTTTTAATATCTTGTTTATTATCAGAGCTTGACAAAATAACAATTTTACATTTGTTTTTAACTGCGTCAGGGAACATTTCAAACTCAAATAAGAACACAAAACCATCTACAATAGGCATATTAATATCCAAAAATATCAGATTTGGGAGATTTTCTGGGTTATTTTGCTCTTGTTCTAGGTATTGTAAAGCACTTTTACCAGAATTTTTTATTTCTACTCTTTGAGCAAATTTTGTTATTTCTATGATGCGTTTACTGATGAAATTATCTGTATCATTGTCATCTACAAGCATTACAAGGTCTATTGGTTTTTCCATTGCGTGGGTCATTGCGTGAGTTTGGCGTTGTTTTTGTTACTTTAACTGGTTTAATTTTGTTAGCACCTGCAAATTTAGTAAACTTTTTAGATATTTATCAAAAATATTTACCTAATTTTTCTAAAATCAAGATAACATCACAAATAATCTAATAACAACTTAGAAATAATCTGAAAATAATTCAAAAAAAGTTAAAAAAATGTTTGATAATGCGCAATTTTTGTTACATTTAAACCAAAACATAAAACCTAAAAAATAGTTTTATTATTGCTTATAAAAATATCTAATAAATCATTGTTACTTTATCATTATGAACGCTAACAAACTTATAAACGGCATTATTCCTATCCTAAAACCTAATGATACTGCCCAACGTGCCTTAGATTTGATGGAAGAACTACAACTGCACTTTTTGCCCATAGAAGATGAATTAGGCGTTTTTAGGGGAATGGCGGAAGAAGATAAATTACTTGATTTGTATGATACAGAGGCACTCTTTGCGGATATATATGTTGGTGCATCAGGTGCATATACCTACGCAAATGAGCATTTTTATGAGATTTTGAGGGTAGCACAAACCAATAAAACAGATATTATAGCGGTTTTAGATGAGGATAACAAAATTATTGGGAGTGTTTTACTCAAAGAAGTTATCAATCATTTTGCCCAAAGCTATGCCATACAGCAGGAGGGAGGTATTATTGTCCTTTCTATGAGTCAAATAGATTATTCTTTGGCAGAAGTTAGCCGACTTGTGGAGAGTAACAACGCAAAAATTTTGACTATGTTTGTAGAAGCAGACGACAAAAATCCCTTTTATTTACAACTAACCATCAAAATTAACCAAACTGACATCAGCAGGGTAGTGGCTACTTTTGAAAGATTTGGCTACAAAATTATAGAAAAATTTGCTACAACAACACTTGCAGAAGTAGATTATTCTCGTCTGGATATGCTTTTAAAATACTACGTTTGATGTGTGATGTGTGATACATGATGTAAAATACATTATTTGTCGTCACAAAATACATCATATATCATATATCACACATCATATATTAAATGAATATTGCAATACACGGAAGAAATTTTAAGCCAGAGGCAACTGCTTTCATACAAGAAATGTTTGACGAATTGGCGCAGAGAAATGTAGAAATACTTATTTCGGAGCAGTTCTTTAAGTTTTTGAAGAAAAACCGTATCAAAAATATTGGTAAAAATTATTACAAAACCCAGCAAGACCTCCAAAATATGGATTTCTTTTTTAGTTTGGGTGGAGATGGTACACTTTTGGAGTCTGTAACGCACATTGGCGCACTAGAAATACCTATTTTGGGTATCAATACAGGGCGTTTGGGCTTTTTGGCAACTACCTCGCCAGAAGAGATAAAAATGGCTATCAATAACCTTTTTAATGGCTATTATTCTTTTGATTACCGCTCACTTATTCACCTAGAAACTAGCTCTGATTTGTTTTCAGGCATCAATTTTGGATTAAATGAGTTTACCGTTACCAAACGAGATAATTCTTCTATGATTGTGGTACATACCTATATCAATGGTGAATACCTGAACTCTTATTGGTCTGATGGGTTGATAATTTCCACGCCTACAGGTTCTACAGGCTATTCTTTGAGTTGTGGAGGTCCTGTTATTTTGCCACAATCCAAAAATTTTGTGATTACGCCTATAAGTCCTCATAATTTGACAGTACGCCCTATGGTTATTGCTGATGATAGCGTAATTTCTATTGAAATTGAGGGAAGAAGTAAGAATTTTCTTGTTTCTTTGGATTCTCGTTCACGTGTAACAGATGCCAGCATAGAACTTGCCGTTAGTAAGGAAAAATTTAGGGCAAAATTGATTAAACTAAATGATAAAAATTTCCTTAGTACCTTGCGCAGTAAGCTAAATTGGGGTTATGATGTTAGGAATTAGGAATTTTGAATTAGGAATTAGGAATTAGGAATTAGGAATTGTGAATTAGGAATTAGGAATTGTGAATTAGGAATTGTGAATTAGGAATTAGGAATTAGGAATTGTGAATTGTAAATGGATTTTAAACTACCTAAATAATTATCAATTATTTATCAAGATTTCCAAAAAAATCCATTTCCAAAAGCACAGGGCAATGGTCAGAGTGTTTAGCCTCTGATAAAATATGACTTTTAGTAAGATAGGCAGCTATATTTTGGCTTGCAAACTGATAATCTATTCTCCAACCTAAGTTTTTGCCACGAGAACCTGCCCTATAGCTCCACCAAGTATAATTATGTGGTTCTGCGGAAAAATGGCGGAAAGTATCTACAAACCCAATATCTAAAAATTCTGTTAGCCAACTGCGTTCTTCTGGCAAAAAACCAGGATTTTTAGCATTAGCCTTAGGATTATGAATGTCTATGGCATTATGGCAAACATTAAAATCACCACAAATAACAAGGTTTTTTGTATCTTCTAAAATTTGTTTGATATAAGGATAAAAATCTTTCAAAAACTGTATCTTAAATGCCTGACGTTCAGGGCTAGATGCACCAGAAGGAACATAAACAGACATTACAGAAAACGGAACGTAGTTATTTTTGTTATTTCCTTCAAAGTCAATTCGTAAAATGCGCCCTTCATTGTCATAATCAGCCATATCACAACCAAAAATGATATTTTTGGGAATTTCTTTTGTCAAAATAGCCACACCACTATAACCCAGTTTTTGAGCAGGATAAAGATAAATATGATAACCTAATTCCTCAAATAAACTCACAGGAATATCTTTAAAAGTTGCTTTAATCTCTTGAAAACAGATAATATCAGCATCAGTTGCTTTTACCCATTGCAACAGATTTTTTTTCAAAGCTGCCCTAATACCATTCAAATTATAAGAGATAATTTTCATTTGTTTTGCTAATGTTTTTTATTTGCAAATTTAAGAAACATTATTTACTTTTTTGTCTTTTTCTTGTAGTGTCAAGTTTCTTGTGGTGTCAGGTTTTTCCACCTGACACCAAACTACGCAAAACAATGTATTCAGGCATTTAAGCAAAAAAACACCTTGTTTTTTTCTGTTGTTGTGTGTTTTAGCATAGTTAGATAACGACATTGTTAATTTGTTATTTTTTTCGTAATCCTTGATAAACCAAAGGGCTATAAAAACAATCATACTGTTATAAATATCTCGCTCCGCTGGAGCGGAATACAAAATACACTTATTTTCCTATAAATATAACGCCCTGCTGGGGCTGAATACAATTTATCAATGTCGTTATCTAAGTAACACAAATAATGCACTAATTTCCATTCGTTTTTGCTGATGTTTCCTAAACAATGGAGGTTAGACCAAATAATAAAAAGAGTGTATAGTAACAAAAATTCGTAATTGACAATTATTTTCCTACAAATGTAACTTTTTTTTGTATTTTACGAATAAATTAACAATATTCGCACTTTGTTTTGTGTAATTAGTTTTGTGTCAAAATATTGTATTCATTTACAATTCACACTAGCAACTGCTAGTCTAAAATTCATAATTAAAAAGTGTTAAAACCTATTTTAAACAATTTGTATGAAAAAAATAGTCCTTAATCTTCTATTTTCTGTTGGATTTGCATCTTTTGCGTATGCTATTCCTGCAGATTCTTTGCGTGTGGAAGTAGCAAAAGATGGCAAAAAAGCGTGGATAATTCATAAAGTAGAGCCAAAAGAAACTATTTATGGGATTGCAAAACGCTACAAAACCACGTCAGAAGAAATCACAGCGGAAAATCCTGAAATGAAAGAACTCAAAATTGACCAAGTTTTGAGAGTTCCTTACAAAGATTTTGACAAAATGAGTGTTTATACTTCTGCACAAACTACTAATGCTAACCTTGACGACCCAAAAAAGCATACAGTAGCAACAGGTGAAGGGCTTTATGGTATTGCTAAGAAATATGGTGTTACTATGAAAGAAATTCGTAAATGGAATAATCTTGCTGATGATGATGTATTGCGTGTGGGGCAGGTTTTGATTGTTTCTAGTGGCAAAAATACTTCTGCTAAGAAAACTGAAAATAATACACTTACCTCTTCCAAAAAAGTCATTCACGAGGTAAAAGAAGATGAATATCCTTACGGAATTGCTAAAAAATATAACGTAAAACTAACGGAATTTCAGGAATGGAACAATTTGACAAAGGATAGTAAACTTGTCATTGGTCAGAAACTTGAAATATATCCAACAGGCTATAAAAAATCTGCTGAAAATCCAGAAAAAGTAGTTGGCAAAATAGAAACTCCAACAGAAAAGAAAAATCCTTTGGCAACAAGTGACTACAAACCAGTTGTTGAGCAAGGTATTGCAGAACTTATTTCTGACGACAATACAGCAAGCTATTGCGGAT